>JBBSBD010000017.1:0-46039 GCA_038251675.1 Chitinophagales bacterium
ACCGAACTAAAATTTCCTGATGAAGATTTTTAATTAAATTACCCTAATGATCACTGATACCTACAATAGAGTTCACGATTACCTGAGGATTTCCCTGACAGACAATTGCAACCTTCGCTGCTTCTATTGTATGCCCGAGGAAGATTATGTATTTACGCCCCCGGCAAGGCTAATGCAGGTTGATGAGATTGAGGCCATTGCGAAAATATTTGTTGAGCATGGTGTAAATAAAATAAGACTTACGGGAGGAGAACCACTAGTGCGCAAAGGTGCAGAAGACATTATTCTTCGCTTATCAAAATTGCCTGTGAAACTTACTATGACCACAAATGCAACCAGGCTTCACGATTTTGTTGATGTGCTGAAGGAGGCCAATATGCACTCGCTAAATATTAGTTTGGATACTTTGCAACCGGAGAAATTCAATCTAATTACAAGGCGTAATCAATTTGATCTCGTGTTTGACAATATTCATCTTTTGATAAAAAATGATTTTCATGTAAAGGTGAACGTGGTGATGATGAAGGGCCTCAATGATAATGAAATCAATGATTTTATCGAATGGACCAAAGACACTGATGTGCACGTACGCTTTATAGAATTCATGCCATTCGATGCTAACCGGTGGACAAGTAATAAAGTTTTTACCTGGAAAGAAATTCTTGATGTGGTTGAAAAAAAATATGAAGTTGTAAGGCTCCATGATGATGTACACGATACTGCAAAGAAGTATACTGTGGCAGGGCACAAAGGCACCTTTGCAGTGATCAGTACGATGAGCTCACCGTTTTGCAGCGGCTGTAACCGCATGCGATTAACTGCCGATGGCAAAATGAAAAACTGCCTTTTTTCTCAAACAGAAACTGATCTGTTAACTGTGTTTAGAAATGGAGGAGACATCGTTCCGCTGATATATGAAAGTATTCATTCAAAAGAAAAAGAGTTGGGCGGCCAGTTTACCAAAGACTTTGAAAAAATTCATACCGAGGATATTCATAACAGGAGTATGATTACTATTGGAGGGTGAGTTTTTTATACCTTTTCTATACTTTTTAATAATTAAATTTGCTTATGGATATTAGTGAAATCATAACTATTGACACAGATATTTTAGGTGGGCAACCTGTTTTCAAAGGAACGCGTGTGCCAATTGAAAGCTTATTAGATCACTTAAAAGTTGGCGTACCGCTTGATGAATTTTTAAATGATTTTCCTACTGTATCTAAAGAGCAGGCAATTGCATTGTTAGATATTGCCAACAAGCTCTTAACATCTAAAAATGTAGCCCAATTGTATGCGACTGTTGCTGGATGAAAATTTACCCAAAAGGCTTAAACTTGATTTCGGGGAATATGAAATCTATACAGTTCGCGACAAGGAATGGAACGGCATTAAAAATGGCGATTTATTAAAACTACTTCTCGAAAATTCCTTTGATGCGCTACTGACTTTTGATAAAAACTTACAGCATCAACAAAACTTCTTAAAATATTCAATAACAGTTTTTGTTTTGACGGCAAAAATCAATCAATACTCTGAATTGACCAGATTAACACCAAGAATAAAAGAATATTTACATGGGGGAATAATGCCGCCAGGCCCAATAATTATTGCCGCAGATTAATTGCGGTACATCCAACAACCCTTAATTAATTACCCCTTATACTCTAATTGATTATTGATTTTTTGTTTTATGTTTAATTAATATTTTCTTATTAAGGGTAAAGCTTAATTACATGTCCCTACTGCCGTCATCACCAGTTAATGAATTAAAGCGCACGCTGTCTCCTCTTATGTTGTGGGGGTTAGGTGTGGGCTATGTTATTTCAGGCATGTATTTCGGATGGAACCTTGGGCTGGAACAGGGCGGCACATTGGGTTTGGCTATCGCCACTTTTTTTATTGTTATCATGTATGTTACATTCACATTTAGTTATGCGGAACTTGCATGCGCAATACCTAAAGCCGGCGGCGCATTTGATTATGCAAATCGTGCGCTGGGAAAAGATTTAGGCTTCATTGCGGGCATGGCACAAAACATTGAATTCATTTTTGCGCCTCCGGCAATTGCATTTGCTATTGGTGCCTATTTTAATTTATTCTTCCCGCAAATACCCATTATAGCAATCGCCATTTTTGCTTACATAGTTTTTACCGCTCTAAATATTTATGGTGTAAGAGCCGCTGCAATGTTTGAATTAGTGATTACCATTTTTGCGGTAGGAGAATTATTATTATTCACAGGCATTACCGTTCCGCATTTCAAACTGGAAAATCTTCAACATAACGCTTTGCCGCACGGATGGCAGGGAATTTTTGCCGCCATACCATTTGCTATTTGGTTTTTCCTGGCTATTGAAGGAGTTGCGAATGTTGCAGAAGAAGCAGTAAATCCCCAACGAACTATCCTGGTTGGTTTTGGCTCCGCTATTCTCACGCTGGTGATTTTGTGCATACTCACCTTTGCTTCTTCAGTAGGCGTCGCAGGCTGGGAAGCTATTGTTTACAAAGCCGATGGCACTACCTCTGATTCCCCACTGCCACTGGCTTTGGCGCATGTAACAGGCAGCAATAATGTATTGTACCATTTGCTTATAACTATCGGTCTGTTCGGATTGGTAGCCTCTTTTCATGGAATTATTTTAGCGGCAGGGAGATCTGTTTTTGAATTTGGAAGAGTTAGATATGCGCCGGCATTTATTGGAAAAATTCATCCGAAATTTCAAACGCCCTCCAATGCATTACTTATAAATATGGTGATAGGGATCATTGCCTTACTCACCGGTAAAACTGCGGAGATCATCACCATTTCTGTATTTGGAGCATTAACATTATACATTATATCCATGATATCATTTTTGCAACTGAGAAAAAAAGAGCCAGAGATGGTACGGCCATTTAAAGTTCCAATGTACCCGTTTTTTCCTGTTATCGCTTTGGTGATAGCCATTATTTCGTTTATTGCAATGACGATATTTAATTTGGAACTTGCTGTTATTTATTTGTTGATATTAGGGGTTTGTTATGGGGCCTTTAAGGTTTATAAAAAAGGAAGTTTATCCCACTAAGAAACAAAGAACACAAAGGAAAAATTTTACTTAATAAAGTAATAATGACTGAAAATGAGCTGGCCGCAATAGCTGTAGATATTTGTTTTAAAATTCATACCACATTAGGGCCTGGCCTTCTCGAAAGCGTTTATGAAGCTGCGTTTGCTTATGAGCTGGACAAACGCAATATTCCCTACGCCCGTCAAAAAGGAATTATAGCAAACTATGAGGATATTGTTTTAGACGTTGGTTTTAGGGCTGATATTATTATGGACAACAAATTAATTATTGAGATTAAATCAGTAGAGCATTTAGAAAAAGTGCACCATAAAACTGTGCTGACCTATTTAAAACTAACGGGCATCAAATTAGCTATACTCGTTAACTTTAATGTAAATCTTATTAAAGACGGACTACATCGTAAAATTTATGGACAGTTGATATAATATTTTTCCCGCCAATACATTATGATCACGAAGCGATTTTCTTAGTGTTCTTTGTGTCTTTGTGGGAGACACCTTTAAATTATTTGCATGACAAACAATGATATCATCTCCTATGTAAAAGAACATCCTTCTGGCAAAGTAAAAATTGCTTTTACTGATATAGATGGAATCTTGCGTGGCAAATATATTTCATCAGAAAAATTTCTCTCAATCGCTGACAGTAATTCAAGCTTCTGCAATGTAATTTTTGGGTGGGATTCGGCTGATGTTGCGTATGACAATGTTGAATACACAGGCTGGCATACAGGATATCCTGATTCACCCGCTAAAATTGATTTATCAACCTTCAGAAAAATTCCCTGGGAAAATGATGTTCCATTTTTCCTGGGTGAAATGATTGAGGCGAATGGTAATCCATCGCATATTTGTCCAAGGCAATTATTAAAGAAAGTTTTAAAAGATGCGAATGAATCTGGTTATACGCCTTACTTCTCGCAGGAATTTGAATGGTACAATTTTGCAGAAACTCCGCAAAGTATCAGCGATAAACAATTTAAAAATCTGGCTCCGCTAACGCCGGGCATGTTTGGTTATTCCATACTTCGCAGCTCATTACAAAGTGATTTCTTCAACGACCTTTTTGATTTACTTAAAAAATTTAATGTACCCATAGAAGGCTTGCACACCGAAACGGGGCCTGGGACCTATGAGGCTGCTATTGCTTATTCGGAAATTATTGAGGCAGCAGACAGAGCTGTTTTGTTCAAGACCGCCGTAAAAGAAATCGCCTACAGGCATGGCGTGATGGCGACATTTATGGCGAAGATCAATGAAAATTTACCCGGGTGCGGCGGACATGTCCATCAAAGTTTGTGGGATAAAAATGGGAATAAAAATCTTTTTTTCAATGAAAAAGATTCCATGAAAATGAGTGGCATAATGAAAAGTTATATTGCCGGGCAGTTGTATTGTCTTCCCTATATTTTACCCATGTTTGCTCCGGTCATTAATAGTTATAAGAGGTTGGTCGAAGGTGCATGGGCCCCCACTACACTCACCTGGGGAGTTGATAATAGAACTGTGGCGATACGTGTTTTGGCCGGAAGCAGTAAATCGTGCAGGTTGGAAACAAGAGTGATCGGTTCCGATGTAAATCCATATTTAGCGATGGCAGCATCACTTGCATCAGGATTGTATGGAATCAAAAACAAACTAAAATTGAAACAACCGGCAACGATAGGAAATGGCTATAGAGACTATTCAAATGGCGTACTTCCAAAAACTCTCGATGAAGCAACTCAAATGATGAAGGGATCTGAAGTTGCAATAGAAATATTGGGAGAAAAGTTTGTTAACCATTTCGTTCAAACCCGTGAATGGGAATGGAAGCAACATCTGAAAGCCGTAACCGATTGGGAGTATAAAAGATATTTTGAAATTATATAATCTTTCACGCAAAGGTGCAAAGAATTTAAAGTTGCAAAGGGAATATATTTGAAACTCTGCTCCTTTATCTTTGCGTGAAATAACTACATGGCATTCGACACAATCTACCAATACAATTTCCCAACAACCATTCGATTTGGTGCAGGTGCAAGTAAAGAGCTCGGCGATTATTTATTAAAAAATAATTTATCAAGACCGCTTATAGTTACAGACCCAAATGTAGCGCAGCTTGATTTCTTCAAAGAGATTATCAATTTTCTGAAAAAGAAAAATATTTCAACGGAAGTATTTAGCAGCATCCATAAAAACCCCGTAAAACCCGACGTTTATGATGGCACTGATATATATGACGGAACGAAAAGGGATTCAATAATCGGCATCGGCGGCGGCGCAGCTTTAGATGTCGCAAGAGCAATTGTATTACGGGTAAATCACCGTGAAGATCTTTTTAAATATGACGACCTTATTGGCGGAGATATTTATGTTACCAACGATGTTCCTCATTTTATTACCATTCCAACAACGGCAGGAACAGGAAGCGAAGTTGGCAGAAGCGCCATCATTTCTGATGAAATTACCCATCAAAAGAAAATTCTTTTTTCACCAAAACTCCTCGCAAAAATAGTTTTTGTTGATCCTTTATTGACCATGGAACTGCCCCCATTTATTACGGCCGCAACCGGTATGGATGCCTTAACCCATAACATGGAAGCATTCCTTGCAAAGATGCCACATCCTATGTGTGATGGAATTGCACTGGAAGGAATTTCTTTAATAAATGATTCGCTGGAGAAAGCTGTGAATAATCCCGATCTCGAATCCCGAAGTAAAATGTTGATTGCATCATTGATGGGTGCTGTTGCATTTCAAAAAGGATTGGGCGTGGTACATTCATTAGCACATCCGCTATCATCTTTATTGGATACACATCACGGTTTGGCGAACGCTGTAAATATTCCTTATGGCATGCAATTTAATATTGAAGGATTTGAACATAAATTCAAACGGATAGCAAGAACACTTGAATTGAAAGAGGAAAATGGCGCAGGCGTAATAGCGTATTTGCATGAACTGAATTCAAAAATTAATATTCCCAAAACACTCGGCGATATTGGTGTTAAACAGGAGCACATAGAAACGCTGGCTGATCTTGCAGTTGCAGATTTTGCACATCCTAATAATCCAAAACCTGTTACCAGGGACGATTTTAAGCAATTATATTTGAATGCACTGTAGTTTAATTAAACCATTTATTTAAAAATGAAAAAGATTGTGATTGGAATGGGCGAAGGCTCCAATTATCTTAATTATGATAATTGGCTTAAGAATGAGCCGGGCGTAGAAATAATTAAACTGAGCTATCATGATGATAACTTTAGTGAAATCGAAAAATGCGATGGCATTGTTTTAACAGGTGGTCATGATCTTAATCCCCGTTTATACAACCAGCCTGATTTTCTCCCCTATTGTGATCCAAATGACATGGATGAGAAGCGGGACGAATTTGAATGGAAAATGATGCAATATGTTGAAGAAAACCAAAAACCCTTGCTTGGTATTTGCCGGGGAATGCATTTTATAAACGTTTTCTATGGTGGCACTTTAATTCCTGACATTCCTGCTTTTGGAAAATTCAATCATGGAAAATTTAAAGAAGGAAGCGACCGTGAACATGAAATCATAGTAGATAAAACGTCCCAGCTTTACAAGATTGCCGGCCAGGAAAATGGACTAATAAATAGCGCCCATCACCAGGCAGTGGACATGCCCGGGTTTGGGCTTGTAGCAACAGCCTTATCGCCTGATGGAATTATTGAAGCAATGGAAAGAAAGGAGCCGGAAGGAAGATCGTATTTGATACTGGTGCAATGGCATCCGGAAAGAATGCAAAACCTGGAAAGTATTTTTTCAAAAAATATAAAGGCGAGTTTTTTAGAGGCCGTTCGCAATACTGTTTAATAAATAATTTATGAAAATAATTAACCCGGCCACCGAAGAGTTAATCGCCGAAATAAAAGAAGATACAAGGAGCTCGATTGAAAAAAAGTTTAAATCCCTTCAAGTGGCTCGGCCCTTGTGGCAAAAGGTTGCTCTTACCGAAAGAGTAAATATCTTAAAAAGATTTTCTGAAAATTTAAAAACAAATTTAGAAACTCTTGCTCTTACGCTTACGTCAGAAGTTGGTAAGCCTTTGCAACAATCACGCAACGAAATTAACGGTGCAATCACCCGTATAAAATGGCTGACCGAAAACGCAGAGAAATATTTAGCTGATGAAGTAGTGACTTTGGAGCAAGGATTGGAGGAAAGGATTGTATACGAATCTCTTGGTGTTATTTGTAATATTTCTGCCTGGAATTATCCATATTTAGTCGGCGTAAATGTTTTTGTACCCGCATTGTTAGCAGGCAATGCAGTTATGTATAAACCTTCTGAATATGCCACACTCACGGGTATCGAAATAGAAAAACTCCTGAAACAAGCCGGTGTTCCTGAAGATATTTTTCATACAGCGATTGGGGCCAGGGAGGTTGGAGAATTGTTATTGGACCTGCCGTTTGACGGATACTTTTTTACAGGCTCATACAAAACAGGAAAATACATTTACGAAAAAGTAGCTCCTAAAATGGTGCCCTGTCAATGTGAGCTGGGCGGTAAAGACCCATTATATGTGGCAGATGATATTTCGGATATAAAATCCGTTGCCGCCGCTACTGCAGATGGGGCATTTTATAACAACGGGCAAAGCTGTTGTTCGGTTGAGAGAATCTATGTGCAGGAAAATGTTTATGATGAATATGTTGAAGAATTTGTAAAAGAAGTGCGGTCATGGAAGAGTGGAATGCCAACCGATGACGGAATTTATTTAGGTCCGTTAACAAGAAGTGATCAACTTCATGTTTTGGCTCACCAGGTTAATGATGCTTTGAAAAAAGGTGCAACTGTTTTGACAGGCGGAAATCGCATGGATAAAAAAGGCTATTTCTTTGAACCCACAGTTCTTGCAAATGTGAATCATGATATGCTGGTAATGAAAGATGAATCCTTTGGGCCGGTTATAGGAATCGAAAAAGTTATTAACGATGAAGAAGCTATTCAATTGATGCAGGATAGTGACTATGGATTAACGGCCTCTGTTTATAGTTCTGATAAAACAAGAGCCGAAAATATTTTAAAGCAATTAGATACAGGAAGCGGTTATTGGAATTGCTGTGATCGGGTGAGCGCCGCACTGCCATGGAGCGGAAGAAAACATTCCGGATTTGGAGTTACGCTTTCACATGCAGGATTACGTGCTTTTACAAAGCCCAAAGCATTTCATTTGCGAAGCTAAATTCAGGTTATAGAATCCTACATTCCAAACAATCCCTTATTTAAAAGCTGCAATGTCTTCTCTTTATTTTCCCTGGAAACAAGAATGGAGATATTATGCTGGCTTCCGCCATAGCTTACCATGCGTACCGGAATACCAGATAATGTCGTAAAGACTTTTGCAAGCACGTCCTGTGTTTTAGTAATCTGGTTTCCTACTATTGATACGATCGTCTGGTCTGTATCTACTTCGATGGTTCCATACAATTCAAGCTCTTTGATAATTTCGCTTAGGTATGCATCATTATCAATAGTAAGCGAAACCGCAACTTCCGATGTTGTTACCATATCAATCGCCGTTTGGTATTTTTCAAATACTTCAAATATCTTTCGCAAAAAGCCATACGCAAGAAGCATCCTGCTGCTTTTGATTTTAATAGCAGTGATAAAATCTTTCGCGGCAACCGCTTTTACACCTACGCTTCCGGCTTCGCTCACAATAAGAGTTCCGGGAGCTTCGGGGTGCATGGTATTTAATAATCGCACAGGAAAATTAAAATATTGTGCAGGCCATATACTGGCAGGGTGTAAAATTTTGGCGCCGAAATAAGCAAGCTCTGCCGCTTCATCAAAACTTAGCCTGCTAACTGGTTTTGTTTTTTTCACAATCCTCGGATCGTTGTTATGCATTCCGTCAATATCCGTCCATATCTCGCACACTGTTGCGCCAATAGCGCCTGAAATTAAAGAAGCCGTATAGTCGCTTCCGCCTCGTTTCAGGTTATCAACTTCTCCTTTAGCATTGCGGCATATATAGCCTTGTGTAAGAAAAAGAGTTACGTCTTTATGTTTCTTTAAAATCTGCGATAGCTTAACCTTTATACTTCCCACCTGCGGCTCGCCGGAAGAATCAATCGTCATAAAATCCAATGCGGGAAGCCATGTATGCTTGATTTTTTTCTCTTCAAGAAAAACACTGAAAAGCTTTGTGCTGAGCAATTCTCCTTGTGCAAGTATGTCTTTATTTAAAGCCTCGCTATAAGATATCTTTAAAATAATATTCAAAAATTCAAAATGCTCTGCAAGAATATTTTTCGCCTTAGCATAACCTTCTTCACCTTTTACAAGTTGAATGATAAAGTTCTGATAGTGCAATTCGAGGGCATCGATACGTTGCTTTGCAGAAACTCTATCGCCTTTGCTCAGGGACTGGCTTATTTCAGTAAGAGAATTTGTTGTACCACTTAAAGCGCTTAGTACTACAATTTTTGGCTCTTCATCTTTGGTGATAAGTTTAGAAATCTCGTTCATTCTTTCAGGCTTGCCAACGCTGGTGCCTCCAAACTTCATTACTTTCATTTCTTCTTCCTCCGATATTTTTATTGATTAGAGCTGCAAATGTAATATATAGCGGGAATTTTACCGTTCTCACCCTATTTGGGTTCGGGCGATTACGGTGGTTTCACTTAAGTTATATATCGGGAAGCCTGTTTATTTTAATCCAACTCCGAATCTTTCACCTAATTTTTCGAGATCTTCAACAACAGGCTTTAAAAGTGGGATTCCATTTTGCCTATAATTTTTTTCAAACTCCACTTCTGGTTCACCGGGCACATATACACGATCCTCTCCTTCAACAGGAATTGAGTTTTTAAATCTGTTGATCCACTTATCCATGTGAAATTTAAATTCATCCGCTGGCCTGAAGGCATCAATTCTCATAGCTCCAAAAAAATGCCCGATACCTTCGCCCGGCATGTTCTCAGGCATAGGCACATACGCCGGAAATGGCGGTACCCATGGACCATAATTTGCGCCACTAAATACTGCGGAAAATATATCAACTATCGCTCCCAGTGCATAACCCTTATGACTTCCGTGCTCCCTGTCACCACCCAAAGGCAGTAATGATCCTCCTTGCTTAACTTCATTTGCATTGGTCGACGGTTTGCCTGTTTTCGTTTGCACCCAGCCGATAGGTGCATCTTTATTCTTACGTTGCAGAATTTCAAGCTTCCCATTCGCTGCAGTAGTTGTTGCAAAATCCGCTACAAACGGTTGTTCACTTCCCGCAGGTATTGCAACTGCAATAGGATTAGTACCCAACAATCTTTCAGATGAAAAAGTAGGAGCTACGAGCGCTGATGCATTCGTCATTGCAATTCCCGTCATATCATATTTCAATGCCATCATTGCATGAATACCTGCTATGCCAAAATGGTTGCTATTTTTCACACTTACCCATCCGGTGCCCGCCTGCATCGCTTTGTCAATGGCAACTTTCATAGCATACGGCGCGACTACAAGCCCCAGGCCTTTGTCTCCATCAACTACTGCTGTCGATGGTGTTTCATGCACGATCTTAATATCAGGGTTCGCATTTATTCTCTTTGCTTCCCACAACCTCACATAGCCCGAAAGCCTGGCTATTCCATGGCTATCAACACCCCGAAGGTCGGCGGATAACAAAGTGACTGTTGCTGTTTCTGCATCGGCTTCAGAACATCCAATCTTAATAAATATTTTTTTAACAAAAGAATACAAGGTCTCGTAGCTGTATATTTCGGGCATGCGACAAAAATAAGGTGATGATTTTAGATTTCTGATTTCAGGTTTTAGATTTTAGTTTTGTGTTAATGTGATTACATTGATTATTGATTATCTATATGGGAAGAATATTTGAAGTAAGGAAATCCACCATGTTTGCCAGGTGGGATAAAATGGCAAAGCAATTTACACGCATTGGAAAAGAGATAGACATTGCCGTAAAGCAGGGTGGTCCTGATCCTGATAACAATTCGGCGTTGCGGCGCTGCATTATTAATGCGAAAGCAGTGAACATGCCCAAAGACCGTGTGGAAGCTGCCATTAAGCGGGCTATGGGTAAAGATAAGACTGACTACCATGAAGTGTTGTATGAAGGCTATGCTCCGCATGGTATTGCATTACTTGTTGAAACTGCCACTGACAATCCAACGCGAACCGTTGCAAACGTTCGAATGCATTTCAACAAGGCTAATGGTTCACTCGGAACCAGCGGCAGCGTGGCTTTTATGTTTAACCACATGGGTGAATTCAAAATAAAAAATGACAATCTTGATATTGAAGAACTTGAACTAGATCTCATAGATTCCGGGCTTGAGGAAATAGGCGAAGACAGCGAAGGCAATATTATTATACGCACGCCTTTCAATGAATTTGGCCACATGAACAAGGCTTTGGAGGAAAAAGGCATTGAGGTAATAACAGCCGAACTCACCCAAATTCCAACCAATACAGTTGAACTTCCCGAAGACCAGGCAGATGAAGTTTTGAAACTTGTTGACCATCTGGAGCAGGACGATGACGTCCAAAAAGTATATCACAACCTGAAGTGATATTGGCTCCATTTTATCAATACTAATCAAATTTATTCTTAAGCATTTTCTGCAATACCAGTAAGCTTTTTTCTTTAAATAATATTAGAAGAAGTTAAACTGATGATTAGCTCTATACGGGCAAATTATTTTGCCTACTTTTCTGTTTATGTATTTGCTCTGCAAATTGCATCTTAACTTCAAAATGAAATTACCATACAACCAGGGGGTTGTGTTTTTGATCTTTTACTAAATTAATTTACATGCTCTCTTATAAAATTTTAATTCAAAGATTTTTTTTAATACTGTTTTTTATTTTTTCTTTATCTATGGCAAACGCACAAAAAACAGGTGACGACTACAGTACGCAATGGAAAAAAGTTGATGCTTTTATAGGTAAAGGATTAACTAAATCAGCATTGGAAGAAGTCGATAAAATTTATACATCAGCAAAAAAGAGCAATAATGATCCGCATGTGATTAAATCGCTGCTGTATAAAATAACGCTGAATCAAAACATACAGGAAGATGCTTCGGTGAAAAGTATTGATACTATAGAAACAGAAATTGCTACCGCAAAAGAACCCGCAAAATCAATTCTGCAAAGTATCGCGGCCCAGATGTACTGGAATTATTTTCAGCAAAACAGGTACCAGCTTTACCAAAGAATCAACACAGTTAATTTCAGCAAAACAGATATTGCAACCTGGACAGCAGATGACCTTCATAAGAAAATTGGCGACTTATACCTGGCCTCAATAGTTAATGAAAAGCTTCTGCAGCAAACAAAGCTGGAGCCCTTTGATGCTATAATTATGAAAGGCAATGTGCGGTACCTGCGTCCAACACTTTATGATCTACTCGCACACCGTGCCTTGGATTATTTTAAAAGCGACGAGCGTGATATCACAAGGCCGGCATATTCATTCGAAATTAAAGACAAGGAAGCTTTTGCTCCGGTGAATGAATTCCTAAAACATAAATTCTCAACAAAAGATTCCGCATCACTACACCATAAAGCAATCGTCATTTTCCAAACGCTTTTAGCATTTCACGAAAATGATACAAAGCCAGACGCGTTGATTGACGCTGATATTGAGCGCATCAATTTTATGAACCAATATGGAGTTATGGAAAATAAAGAGGCGCTCTATATTGAAGCACTGCAGAATCTCAGTAAAAAATTTGGTGATAATTCTGCATCTGCGCAAGCCTCGTTTATGATTGCCCAGGAAATATATAATAAGGCTTCACAGGCATCACAAAAAAAGGATTCAGCACAAAAATATACGGTGAAGCAGGCAAAAGAAATGCTGGATGCAATTTTAAAAAAATTTCCGGCGAGCGAAGGTGGGATCAATGCTAAAAATTTACTTAACCAAATTATTCATCGGCAAATAAAATTAACTACAGAAAAAGTAAATGTGCCAGGGTTGCCATTCAGGACGCTGGTTGCTTATAAAAATTTCAGGACCATTTATTTCCGCGTGATTGAATTGACTCCACAACTTAAAAAAGAGGTTACTAAAAATTATGACAACGACCAGGTATTTCAAACATTGACAACCATTAAAAGTCTAAAAAACTGGAGGCAGGAATTACCAATAGCTGATGATTATCTTTCTCATTCAGTGGAAGTAAAAATTGATGCATTACCGGTAGGCGAGTATGTACTGATTGGTAGCGCGAGTGAGGATTTCAGCCTCGATAAAAATCCGCTTGCAGCGCAATATTTTTATGTTTCGGATATAAGCTTTATTAATAGCGGGCTTCAATATTTCATATTGAATCGCACCTCAGGACAGCCATTGGCAGGAGCCAAAGTACAGGTATGGAACCAGCAATACGATTATAACAGCCGCGAAAATAAGTTGATAAAGAAAGAACTGCTGACAACTGACAAGAATGGCTTTTTAAAATTGAGTGATCCTAAAAAAGATGAAAACAGGAATGTGAGGCTCGAGATCAATTATAAAAAAGATCGATTGTTTTTAGACGACCAGCAATACATTTATAACAATGATAGAAATTCTGACAATGATGATTATGACGATCAGAAAGAGTATGACGAAGACAATGCAAAAGTTTTTTTATTTACTGACAGGAGCATTTACCGACCGGGTCAATTGGTTTATTTCAAAGGCATCGGGGTTACAAAAAACTGGAAAACTAAAAAACCTGTTTTGCTCCAATCGAAAGATTCAATCACTATTGTTATAAATGATGTGAATAGCCAGAAAGTTGATTCCATAAAAGTGCTGTTGAATGAATTCGGCTCTTTCAATGGCAAGTTTCGTTTGCCGGAAAATAAATTGAATGGTGAGTTTGAAATAGATGTTTATGACTACGAAAATTCATCTGTTTCATTTTCTGTTGAAGAATATAAGCGCCCAAAATTTTATACCGAATTTGATACCCTAAGAGGAAGCTATCGGGTGAATGATACCGTAACAATTACAGGTTTCGCAAAGGCGTATGCAGGAAATAATATTGATGATGCAAAAGTTTCTTACCGGGTAACACGAGTGGCCCGTTTCCTTTATCCGTGGATGTTTTGGAAAATTCCTTTCCCTCAAACACAGCCGCTTGAAATTACCAATGGAGAAATTACAACTGATGCCGATGGAAAATTCACTATAAAATTTGCCGCCATTCCTGATCTTACTCTTGATAAAAAAACAGATCCTGTTTTTGATTATAAAGTAGAAGCTGATGTTACTGATATAAATGGTGAAACAAGAAGTGGTAATATCACTGTTCCCGTCGGATATAAAGCTTTGAATTTACAAATCACTTTACCGCAAGGTGATGTTGTAAATATTGATAGCTTAAAAAATATTATTGTTTCCAGTAAAAATTTAAGCGGCCAACCGGAGCCGGTAAAAGCTGATGTAAAAATTTATAAACTGCAATCACCTGAAAGATTGATTCGTGAAAGGCTTTGGGAACAACCTGATAAATTCATTTTTGCAAAAGATGAATTCATTCAATACTTCCCACATGATGAATATAAGGATGAAACAAAAAAGGAATCGTGGGAAAAGGGCACGCTTGTTTACAATAAGAACGACTCAACAAATAGTTCAAAGTTTGGAGTTCAGAGTTCCAAGTTTGTCCAGGGTTGGTACGTTGCAGAAGTAACTGCAAAAGACAGGTATGGGGAGGAAGTAAAAGATGTAAAATATATCCATCTTTATGATTCTAAATCATCCGACTTACCCTTTACAACATATCTATGGAATCATTTGGAAAAAAATTTGCTTGAGCCCGGAGAAACGGCGCAAATCACCACGGGTACTTCAGCAAAAGATTTATTCCTCGTACAAGAGATTGATAAATCGAAAAATTCCGGGAATACAAAGGAGCCTAGTAAGCAGTCTCCGCAGTTCAATTATTATAATCTGAACAATAATAAGAAGGTCTTTGACTTTAACATCTCTAAAGATGATCGTGGTGGTTTCGGAGTGAATCAATTCTTTGTAAAAGACAATCGCTTTTATGTTGCCTCAAATACTATCTATGTACCATGGAACAACAAAGATGTAAATATTTCTTTTGATACCTATCGCAATAAAACATTACCCGGCAGTGAAGAAAAATGGAAAGTAAAAATTACAGGAAACAAAGGTGAAAAAGTTGCTGCTGAAATGCTGGCGTCCATGTATGACGCTTCACTTGATCAATTTAAACCACATTCATGGGATGCGCTTAATGTGTGGCCAGCATTTTCTGGATACTATACATGGCAGGGGCGGCAAAATTTTATTTCAATTCAATCCATTGAAAAATATTGGAATGAACTTTATATCCAGCCGAAGGAAAAGACTTACGATGCACTGAATTATTTATCAAATAGTTTTAATAACGGCGTCAGTGTCCGAATAAGGGGCGTTACTACAATGACAGCAGATATGGCCGCTCCTGCGGAAATGCAGGTAAAAAGAAATTTAACCGGAGCTGTCGTAATGAATAGCCTGTCGGGAAAGGCAAGTGGCGTTGCGATATTAAATTCCGAAGGATCAAAAGATTTAGGATTAATAGTTCCTCCCGTTGAGGAAAAAGCAACACCGCTCGATCAATCCCAAATTCAAATCCGTAAAAACTTCAATGAAACTGCTTTCTTCTTTCCTGAATTAAGAACAGATAAAGATGGCAATATCGAATTCAGCTTTACTATGCCGGAAGCGCTTACGAAATGGAAGATGATGACGCTTGCTCATACAAAAGATTTGGCAAGTGGCTATGCATCAAAAACGGTGATCACGCAAAAAGATTTGATGGTACAGCCCAATGCTCCACGCTTTTTAAGAGAAGGCGATCAAATGGAGTTTAGTGCTAAGATTGTAAACCTTGGTGATAAAGAAGTAAGTGGCCAGGCGGATTTTCAATTGTTGAATGCAACCACTATGAACCCGGTTGATACCTGGTTTAAAAATAATGCTCCTTCAAAAACTTTTAAAGTGGCGGCAGGCCAAAGCACATTGGTTACATTCAGTATTGATGTGCCGAAAGATTTTAATGATGCAGTTGTTTACAGGATTGTTGCGAAAGCTGGTGATGTAAGCGATGGAGAAGAAGCCGCAATTCCTGTGGTGACCAACCGCATGTTGGTGACAGAAACAATGCCCTTGCCAATGCGTGGTAACGAAACAAAAGATTTTAAGTTTGAGAAACTTATCAATTCCGGAAAGAGTGAAACACTTAGTAATTACGGATTAACACTTGAATACACAACCAATCCTGCATGGTATGCAATACAGGCTCTGCCTTATTTAATGGAATACCCTTATGAATGTGCGGAGCAAACTTTTAATCGTTACTATGCTAATGCTATAGCAACGAGGATCGTTAACTCCTCTCCTAAAATAAAAGCGATTTTTGAGAAATGGAAAAACTTAGACACTGCTGCTTTGATGAGTAATCTTCAAAAGAATGAAGAATTGAAATCTGTTTTGTTGCAGGAAACTCCCTGGGTTTTACAGGCGCAAAGTGAGGAGCAGCAAAAGAAAAATATCGCCTTACTTTTTGATGCTGTAAAAATGAGTCTTCAGTTAGAATCGTCATTAAATAAATTAAGCGACATGCAATCGACCAACGGTGGGTTTGTATGGTTCAAAGGTGGGCCTGATAATCGTTACATGACGCAGTACATCGTAACAGGAATTGGCCATCTTAAAAAATTAAATGCACTTCCTTCGTTTCAGCAAAATGATTTAAAAATTATTTTGGATAAGGCAATCCCTTATCTCGATAAAATGTTGAAGAAAGATTATGATGATTTGATAAAGTATAAATCTGATCTTAAGAATAACAACCTTTCCACGATTGCAATCCAGTATTTATATATGCGCAGTTTCTTCCCTGAATATCCAATAGTAAAAGAGACTCAAACAGCATACAACTACTATCGTGAACAGTCAAGAAAATACTGGCTCAGCCAAAGTAAATACATGCAGGCAATGATTGCATTATCGCTTGATCGCACCAAAGATGCAACCACCGCCAATGCTATTATTAAATCCTTAAAAGAAAACTCAATCAACAACGAAGAGTTAGGGATGTATTGGAAAGAGTGGGACCAGCATGGCTATTGGTGGTACCAGGCTCCTATTGAGTCGCAGGCAATGATGATTGAAGCATTCTCAGAAATTGAAAAAGATCCAAAAACAATTGATGATCTTAAAACATGGCTATTAAAAAATAAACAAACCAACAACTGGAAGACTACGAAGGCAACAGCAGAGGCCTGTTATGCATTACTGCTGCAGGGCACAGACTGGCTTTCTGAAGAAAAAACGGTTATTATAAAATTGGGCAACACAACTCTCAATAGCAAAGAAGAAAAGCAGGAAGCCGGCACGGGATATTTCAAAAGAAAAATTGACGGAGATAAAGTAAAACCCGAAATGGGAAATATTAATGTAACAGTTTCTTCTTCAACAAACCAATTAACTAATAAACCAGTAAACCAGTCTGCTTCCTGGGGTGCTGTCTATTGGCAGTATTTTGAAAATCTTGATAAAATCACCTTTTCAGAAACGCCATTAAAACTTTCAAAAAAATTATTCATTGAAAAAAATACAGACAACGGCCCCGTTCTTCAACCGGTGAATGATGGCGATAAACTTCACATCGGCGATAAAATAAAAGTGCGTATTGAATTAAGAGTTGATCGTGATATGGAATATGTACACATGAAAGATATGCGTGCTTCGTGCATGGAACCAACGAATGTTCTCAGTCAATATAAGTACCAGGATGGCCTTGGCTATTATGAAACTACTAAAGACGTAAGCACCAACTTCTTCTTTGGTTATCTAAACAAAGGAACTTACGTTTTTGAGTATCCAATGTTTGTTACGCACAGTGGAAATTTCAGTAACGGCATTACCACTATTCAATGTATGTATGCTCCCGAGTTTACAGCTCATAGTGAAGGAGTGAGAGTGGATGTTGTTCATTAGGTGTTCCAAAACAGGAAGGTTTTATTGTGAAGACATTAAATTAAAATCTTCAAAGAAACCTTCCTGTTTAGATTGGAATCCACTCCGGTTTCCACCGATTTATTTGCAAAATAATTTCCCCTGATATATCTTTACACCTCAAAATTAAACGGAGCTTCGCTCCCATGTAAAATGTTACATATTATTGCTTCTCTCCTATTTAACTTCCGCCAGAGAGTTAAGCCACCAGCAGTTTTCGCCTGGAACATTTCATTGTAATCTTATTGTGATTATTGCCTGATCCAGGCTAAAATAAATATTGATTTGCCGCATAATTATGTGCGGTTCAGACTCGTAATATATACTTCCAAATAACTATCAAACCCGGTGGCAACCGGCTTGCCAAAACTTTCAAAAAAATTAAAAACTAAGAAAAATGAACATTCAAGATTTATTGACAAATTACTGGTGGATTCTGGTAATTTTAATTTCGTTGGTGCTTTACAAATTCATCCTTCGTTTCTTATTCGGAATGATAATCGTTCCTGAAAACAGGATTGGTTTGGTAACAAAAAAATTCGTGCTGGTGGGCGCTGATCGTGAATTACCCGGCGGCAGAATTATTGCAACCAAAGGCGAGGCAGGTTTCCAGGCTCAAACACTCGCTCCTGGCCTTTACTGGAGAATGTGGCCATGGCAATATGGGGTAGAGTTGCAATCCTTTATGGTTATCCCAGAAGGTAAGATAGGGCTCCTATTAAGTAATGATGGTGCAGAAATTCCAACAGGCGCTATACTTGGCAGAAGGGTGGACAGCGACAATTTCCAGGATGCAGAAAAGTTTCTAAACAATGGCGGACAAAAAGGTCGTCAAACCACTTATATCACTGCGGGAACATACCGTATCAACACATATGCTTTTACCATTACGATTACTAACATGGTGATCATTCATGAAAATATGGTGGGCATCGTAACCACGCTGGATGGACAGCCAATAGAGAGTGGGCAAATAGCAGGTAAGTATGTTGAAGGCCATAATAACTTCCAGGACTTTGATAGCTTTCTGAAAGACGATGGTAACCGTGGCTTGCAACCTTCGATTATTTTAGCAGGTAGCTATAACATAAACCCGTGGGCGGTGCAGATAGAAGAATTACCTATGACGGAAGTTCCTATAGGATATGTGGGTGTCGTAATTTCTTACATAGGGCAGGATGGAAAAGACCTGACGGGCGAAAGCTTCAAGCATGGCAACATCGTGAGCAAGGGGCAACGTGGTGTATGGATGGAGCCGTACGGACCTGGCAAATATCCAATAAATAAATATACCATGAAGGTGGAAATGGTGCCAACAACCAACCTGGTGTTGAACTGGGCTAATACCAGAAGTGAAGCGCATCAATTGGATAAAAATCTTTGTACGATCACGGTGCGTTCGCAGGATGGTTTCCCATTCAACCTGGACGTTTCACAGATCATACATATACCGGCCAATGAAGCGCCAAAAGTGATTGCGCGTTTTGGAAGTATGAACAACCTTGTGAGCCAGGTGCTGGAACCCACGATAGGCAACTATTTCAGGAACTCTGCACAGGATAGTGATGTGATTGCTTTCTTAGCGACACGTAAGGAAAGGCAAAAGGCGGCAAAAGACAATATGAAAGAAGTACTGGATGAATATAACGTGAACGCAGTGGATACTTTGATTGGCGACATCGTGCCGCCTGAGTCATTGATGAAAACTTTGACCGACAGGAAGATCGCACAGGAAGAAGAAAAGACTTATGCTACGCAACGCATGGCGCAGGAAAAACGCCAGGGCATGGAAAAAGAAACTGCCATCGCAGACATGCAAAAAGAAATTGTAAAGGCACAGCAAAACGTTGAGATCGCTCAACGCACTGCCGATGCAACCGTAAAAAAGGCAGAAGGCGATGCTAATAGTTTAAAGCTCCAGGTAGATGCGGAAGCAACCGCTACAAAGATGCGTGCCAATGCAGAAGCCGAAGCAACTAAGGCAAGAGCCGGCGCACAGGCAGAAGCCACAAAACTCAATGCCAGCGCAGATGCTGAAAGGATTAGTAAGACTGGTTTAGCAGAAGCTGAAAAAATTATGGCCATTGGTAAAAGCACCGCCGAAGCTTATGAGTTGCAGGTGAAAGCAATGGGTGATGATAACTTTACAAAGTATAAAATCACAGAGGAGATTGGCAAAGGACAGATAAAAATAATGCCTGATATTTTGATTGGTGGCGCAAATGGAACCGATGGTGGAATCAATGGTTTGCTTGGAATGAAATTGATGGAAATGATGGATTCAAAAAGTAACGATGCACCAAAAGCAAACTAAAAAAGTTTGGTTGTAAAAAGCCCCGTCTAAAGGCGGGGCTTTTGTTTTTTATGAAAGTATGTTCTTAAAAGTTATCCTATTTATACGCAATAAACTTTTGTTCCGCCTTGACTATTTTTTCAAAAAAAGGCTTGAAAGCCATATAGTCTTCAGGTGAAATCTGCTGTTGCCGATCGTTAGAAAATTTCCTCGTAATAATCAGTTTGTCCGGCGACTTTAAAGTATACTTAAGCGAAAATTTCATATCCTTAAATACGAGGGTTTCATCGGTTGGTAACTCTACAAACTTCTTTCCGGCGGGCGCTTTTACATTTATTGTAGTTTCGTAATTATCTGCATCTTCATAGCTCCAGTATTCTATCGGGTAGTCCCGTTTATCTGCAGAAAAACTATTTAATGAAGCTACTATATCCGGGTATGAAATTCTGAAAGTGCTTAAACTCCCGATTTCAGCTATTTCATTTTTCACCTTATAGCTATACGTATACACAACGGAATCATTTAGTTTATCGAGATCATTGAAACTTACATTTTCCAGGCGCACATTATTTTTATAACCGCCGGCAACAGACTTTTCCATTTCCTTCATCTGTTTGTCTTTATCAAGATTCTGGTAAACCTCTCTGATTCCTGAAGAAAGCGCTCCGTATTTAATTGATTTTATAGAAACGTCCAGATCTTCATCAACCGGGTTTATATCAATAATCTTTTTTACAATATCCTTCGTTCTGTTACCTGGCTTAAGTTTTATTAATTCGGCTTTTTCATTTATCGATTTCTGGGGAATTTCCAGGGCTATTGCTCCATTGAGATTATTTGGCAAGCTCGTAAATGGTAAATAATTATCCGTAAGCTCAATATAATAGCTCTTGTTATCAAGTGCTGCCTTTACAATACAATGGTTGAATTGTATGCCCGGCAACATTATATCTTTTTGTCCATTATCTCTCGTATCTACCAACACCATTTGCGCGGAGATGCCTGCCATGCGTGCCAGTGTAACAAACAGGTTAGAGAGGTCCTTGCAATCACCAAGTCTTGTTGTTAAAGTAGAGGAAGCCTTCTGTGGAACGTAAGAACTTTGCCTAAATGATACTGAGCTGTACTTTATATTGGATTCAATGTATTCGTAAATAATTTTTGCCTTTTGAAATTGTGTTATCGATTTCTTTTCATCAGGAAATAACTTTTTATATAGCGCCGTTATTTCAAAATCCTCCTCCGATTTATTGTTGACGATGTCGCTATACCAGTCAGCGATTTCTTTCCATGAAGCAACAGTTGATACATGCAAAACGGTTCCTGCATCTGAAATTACGGGCATTAAGGGTTCATCTTTCAGCGGCTCAGGACTGGACATTACCCAACTATATTGCTTAAAATTTTCGATATTTTTTATTTCAGGCTTTATCGATGAATTGGTAAACACATAATTTATTTTTTCATCTTCCGGAATCAATAAATTGTATTTCGTTAATGCTGTATAAATCTGGCCACCAAAAATATATTTGTCCCAATATTCTTTTTCAAACCTGCCATACACATAGCTTTGTAAACGGTATTTAAAAACGATAATATCTCCTGCTTCAAGGTTCGTAAATACAACCTGGTTTTCATTTCTTTCGCCTTCAATTTTGGCATTACTCTTTTTTATGACCTCCGATTTTTCTATAAGCAAAGATTGTGAATTGTTATAACCAATGGATGTTTCCTTATACCTCTCTATCCCTTTATCATTTGTAATCTTTATTACAAGCGTATAATATTCTTCATTGGCGCCACCGGGATAAATAACCACATCTTTTTGATCAAGGATATAATAATATCCATAATCTGTATTCTTGGCTTCAGAAGGATTATCGCGTGCAATTACTTTCGTTACGTCTACCTCGGGAAACAGTTTATATACATCAGGCTTGTTGTTTAGCTTCCTTACTTTGCTTATTAAATTGTATTGATTGGGATCATACTTCAGGGATTGATCATAAGCTTTTAATGCTTCTGCGGTGTCATTCTTTTCATTTTTTATATCTCCTAATTTTTCCCAATAAGCTTCATTATAAGGAGACAAGGCCATGGCTTTTAGGATACACTCTTCAGCCTTATCATACTGTTTGATAGAAAAAAAATAGTTACATAAATTATACTGTCCTGATGGATCGTAAGGAAATAACTTTACCAGTTTTTGTTTTATATCCAATGCCTTAGCGGCACTTCCCTGTTCACTTAGCTTTGTTGCATAATCAGTGTAAACATCGTAATTATAGTTGGTCTTGAAATAGTTTTCATAAAGTTTCATCCCGGCCTTCTGATCCTTATATACTTCTTTTTTTATGTTGTACATGAGGGATAGCAGCTTTACATTATTTGGATATTTTTCATACATCTGCTCTGCAGCCTTTACAAGGTCATCATACTTGTTGTCATGAATAAGTAACAGAATTTTATAGCCCCAGGTACTTTCATCCTCCCCATGAAGTTTAATTCTTTTATCTAATTCCAAAGCACAATCTTCAAACTTTTCATTGTCATAAAACTCTTTAATATTTAAATCAAAAACCAGCAGGCTTTCAGGATCTGCCTGTTTCACCCGGGCTATTTCTTCCAGTAGCATTGTGCGGTTATTTTCTGCACTTAAGATTTCTATCATTTTCAATCTCAATAAAGAATTTCCCGGGGCTTTTTTTATAGCGCCGTTCATAAGATCCTGTGCTTCCTGCAATTTTTTACTTCGCATATAAACATTGGCAAGCAGTAAATAGTTAACAAGGTTTTCGGGTTGCTCTTTTATTTTACCAACGAAATATTCTTCTGCGAAATGAGGAAGGACATCATATTTTTTATTCGCAACAGACCTGGCATAAGGCGCATAATTAGGAGAGCCAGTAATACTTGAAATCGCCTTATATTTTTCATCTGTAAAACGCAAAGTAAAATTTGGATACGACGTATTAGTGAAAGCCAGTTGCACCAGCACCCTGTTTATACCTTTCTTCAGGTCATATTTCACGGTATAAGCATCCATTTCTGTAAGCCTTTCTTTTGATTCTGAAATAACAAGCTCATCATTAATCCAAACTTTAATTGCCCCGGAAAAACCAAAATTGCAATAAACAGTTTGATCAATTGGTGAAGACACAAAATTTTGAGCGTACACAACCGCAGTGCTCCTGTTAATTTGATAGCTTACTGGTGTCCACCCGTCCTTTATTTCATTGACAGGGGCAAACCACTTCACGTCTGCGTTCGTGAGAGACTTAAAAACCGCGTCAGGCTCAGGATGATCCAAAGGGCCGTAATTTTTATTAAAACCACTCTCCGATAGATTCTCAAAAGGCCCGGTATATTGCCAGTTTCTGATGTTGCCTATCGCATCGGCATATTGTTGTGTTTTATCGAATTCACCAGAGAATAAAAAATGAAATTCTTTTTGATAATTCGCCGCCGCAATTAGGCTGCCTGGTGCGTTTTTATCGGCTAAAACCTGGTCGATAAGTTTTAATTGATTCGCATTAGTCTTCTTTCCGTAAGAACCCAACACGGCATCATTAAACCATAAGGCATACACGTATGGATATGGATTTTGAGATTTAGCGTAAAAATTACTGCCGAAATCTGTTACCTGGTTTTCTTTCCCGTTATATGTCTTTAAATAGATATGGGTGATATAGGCGTCTGCGGCAGTAAGCGGCTCGCCCATTGCTTCAGCAAAATATTTCTCAGCCTCTCCTCTTTTATTTTCATTCAAAGAGTTCCAGGCTTTTTCGTAAGAATTTTTTTGAGAAAATGAAGCAAAATTGCACATCATTAAGATGGCAACAAGGTATTTTTTCATGTCGCGTTAGTTTTGGTAATTTTTCGAAGCTAAAAATAATAGAAGAAGTTTGAATTAAACAAACAAAAATTTTAATTCAAACGGTTTTTCGGCCGGCTTATTTTTTTAAGTTGCCTTTATGTGTATAATATTCGTTTATAAGTGTATTTCCGAAGTTTTTTTGTCAAAGAAATGACCAGCGTTGTGCCCAATAATTGGTAAAACGAGAAAGAGAATAATATGCCATATAGCCGCAGCGGGTAAGCTCGCCACTTTAGATTGCGTTTAATTATCTTTGCTCCCCTTTTTAAAGAATTTCAAAATAAAAGTTTACAATGTACAGAACACACACATGTGGTGAATTAAGAATTAGTAATCTAAATAAAGAAGTTACCCTTGCCGGATGGGTGCAAACTATCAGGAAATTTGGCAGTATAACATTTGTTGATATTCGCGATCGGTATGGCATTACGCAACTCCTGTTTAATGAAAAACTTACCCAGCAAATTGAGAAGAGCCCATTGGGAAGAGAATTCGTAATTGAGGCAAAAGGTAAAGTAAGTGAGCGCAGTAATAAAAATAAAAATATTCCTACGGGTGATATTGAAATTCTTTTATCAGAATTTAAAGTGCTTAACAAATCCGCAGTGCCTCCGTTCACCATACAGGACGAAACGGATGGAGGAGAAGACCTCCGGATGAAGTATCGCTTTCTCGATCTGAGAAGAAATGCAGTACGAAAAAATATTGAATTGAGATACGCTGTAAACCGGGCGGCAAGAAATTACCTGCATCAACAAAATTTTATTGATATTGAAACCCCTTTCCTTATTAAGTCCACCCCGGAAGGCGCAAGGGATTTTGTGGTTCCAAGCCGCATGAACCCGGGCGAATTTTATGCACTGCCTCAATCTCCGCAAACTTTCAAACAACTGCTAATGGTGAGCGGTTACGACCGTTATTACCAGATTGTAAAATGCTTTCGTGATGAAGATCTTCGTGCAGACAGGCAACCGGAGTTTACGCAAATTGACTGTGAAATGGCTTTTGTAGAACAGGAAGATATTTTGCAAATGTTTGAAGGCCTCGTTAAGTACATTTTCAAAGAAGTAAAAGGAATAGATTATTCGGAAAAGGTGGAGCGAATGACATGGGAGGATGCCATGTGGAATTATGGAAATGATAAGCCGGACATAAGGTTTGAAATGAAAGTATCTAATCTTAAAGTTGAAGGCGAAAATAAATTTGACGGATTAAATAATACAGAGTTTGCTGTTTTTAATAATGCTGAAACTATTGTAGCTATTTCGATTCCCGGCTGCAGCGATTATTCAAGAAAACAAACAGATGAATTAATTGATTGGGTAAAGCGGCCGCAAATTGGTATGGGCGGCCTTGCTTTTATTAAGGTGAATACTGATGGTTCTTTAAAAAGCAGCTTTGATAAATTCTTTAATGAGGAACAACTAACATCATTTGCTGAATTCTGTAAAGCAAAATCCGGTGATCTTATTTTGATTCTTGCGGGAAAAGAAGAACGTACAAGAAAAGCAATAAGCGATTTGCGGCTATACATGGGCGAAAGACTGGGTTTGCGTAAACCCGGAGAATTTAAATTATTATGGGTAACTGATTTTCCATTGTTTGAATATGATGAAGAAGGCAATCGCTGGGTAGCACGTCACCACCCGTTTACATCACCAAAGCCGGCGGATATTGAGGTAATGATTAACAACAATCCTTCAATAGAAAATGCTGAAAAATACCTGGAACATCCCTATGCCAAAATCAAAGCCAATGCTTATGACATTGTTTTAAATGGCAATGAAATTGGCGGTGGTTCTATAAGGATTTTTCAAAGAGAATTACAGGAAAAAATGTTTGCAGCATTGGGTATGAGTAAAGAAGAAGCGCAGCATAAATTTGGTTTCTTATTGGGCGCGTTTGAATACGGTGCTCCTCCTCATGGAGGTATTGCATTTGGTTTCGACAGGCTTTGTGCTATTTTAGGCGGAAGTGAATCTATACGGGATTTTATTGCTTTTCCGAAGAATAATTCAGGCAGAGATATGATGATAGATGCACCGTCAACTATTGATCATAAGCAATTGGAGGAGTTGCAAATAAAGCTTGATGTAAAATAAAAAATCGTATTTTTAAGAACAACATTTTATTATGGTCATAGAAATTCCAAAGGGTACCCCGGAAAAAAAAGTAAGAGAAATACTCAATAGGAGGAGGAGCAAACAAAATCCCGCAGTTAAAGCTTTTTTTGGAAAGTTACCTCATCTTGAAGATGGCTTAAAAATTCAAAAAAGATTAAGGAGTGAGTGGAAATAACTATCTTCTTGATACCAACATTTTATTGTATGCTTTAAAAGGTCTGGCTGATGTCAGACTTTATTTTGACATACCACCAACTATATCTATTGTTACTGAAATTGAAATTCTGGGAGTAAAAGAAATAAAGAAAACTGAGATAGAAATAAGGGAAACAATTGTCGAATATTGCCAGGTTATTCCTATTACTATTTCTATTAAAAAGAGAAATAAAATTGGCTGTGCCTGATGCTTTAATTGCTGCAACAGCAATCGAAGGAGGCTTTACGCTAGTTACTGCTGACAAAGGCTTTAAAAGAATTAAAGATCTTTCATTAATATTAGTTGAGATATAATGATTCCCGATTACCAAACTTTGATGCTTCCCCTTCTAAAATTGATTGATGACGAGAGAGTTCATGCTATAAAAGATACTATTGATATCCTTGCGAAGAAATTTAAATTAACCGAAGAAGATTTAAATGAATGGCTACCAAGCAAAAGTCAAAAGAAATTCTATAACCGGGTTTATTGGGCAAAAGCTCATTTAAAAATGGCGGGAGTTTTAGAAAACATGGGCAAAGGTCAATTTAAGATTACAAATAGGGGAATAGAAATTCTAAGAGACAATCCCGAATTTATTAATGTTAAATATCTCACCAATAAATATGATGATTATAGAAATTTGATTATCGGTTATAGAAAAACTGATACAAATAAGGCCACTACTTCACCCGAAGAAATAGAAGCAGATGATTTTTTAAACCGAACTCCAGAAGAAGAAATTGAATTAGGCTATCAAAAGATCCGAACTTCTCTTCTTATTGAAATTCTAAATAAATTAAAATCAGTTCACCCAACTTTTTTTGAAAAAATTGTAGTTGAATTATTAGTAAAAATGGGCTATGGTGGTTCAATACAAGATGCAGGAAAAGCAATAGGAAAAAGTGGAGATGAAGGAATTGATGGAACAATTAAAGAAGATAAGTTAGGTCTCGATGTTATTTATATCCAGGCAAAAAGATGGGAAGGAATTGTCGGAAGACCTGAGCTTCACAAGTTTGTTGGAGCATTAGCAGGTCAAGGTGCGAAAAAAGGGATTTTTATTACTACATCTTCTTTTACAAAAGAAGCAAGAGAGTATAGTCCAAAAAATGAAACAAAAATTGTTTTGATTGATGGGGAGAAATTAGCTCAATATATGATAGATCATAACCTTGGTGTGTCCATTCAGAATACTTATGAAATCAAAAGAATTGATTCTGATTATTTTGGAGAAGAGTGACTTTTTTCACTTCACCTAAACAATTTCTTAAGTAATTTTCCATATTTAAAATAAGTATGAAAATTTACCTGTCATTATTATTTACCTTTTCTGTTTTCTTCTTCTCTTGCAGCAAAAATATTGATCAAACCCCCGCACCTCCGCCTCCCGATAAGATTAATCCTGAAACAATATTGAACGTATCTTACGGCAGTAGCTCTTTGCAAAATATGGATATCTATCTTCCTGCCGACAGATCGACGTCCTCTACCAGGGTTATTGTAATGATACACGGAGGTTCATGGGAGAGCGGTGACAAGACTGAGCTTACCGAATTTGTCGATACATTAAAAAGGCGATTACCTGACTATGCAATAGTTAATATTAATTACCGGCTTTCTGTAAATGGAAATAATGTATTTCCTACCCAGGAAAACGATACTAAAGCTGCATTGCAATTCATAGTTGACAATGCCGCGAAATACCTCATTTCAAAAAAAGTAGTATTGCTGGGTGTAAGCGCAGGCGGGCAACTTGCACTGTTGCAGGGTTATAAATACAATTCACTTGTTGTACCTAAAGCCATCATCTCATTTTATGGACCCACCGATTTAACTGCAATGTATAATGACCCTGGAGATGCTCTTATACCTCCGGCCCTTGCAGAAATTGTGGGGAAAACTCCCTTGCAGGATCCATCCATTTACATCAATTCAAGCCCGGTTAATTTTGTATCTTCCTCATCACCGCCAACGATATTTTTCCAGGGCGGAATGGATTTATTGGTTAAGGCATCACAAGCGGTTTCCTTACAATCTAAGTTGCAGGCTGCAGGCGTTGTCAATCAATATGTGCTTTATCCAAATGAAGGCCATGGCTGGCTAGGCCTGAATCTATTTGATTCATTTAATAAAATACAGGCGTTTCTTTCAGCAAATGTGAAATAGGTTTTAATATTAAAATGTCTGGAATAAAATTACTGCTCGTTTTTCTTTTTAATTTACTTGTATTGCAATATTGTGTTGCACAGTACGAAGCGCCTCTTTATACATCTTATACTACTAAGGCTGCAAGAGAAAAAATGCATGAACGCCTTATAAAAAATACCATCAACAAAAACCTTTCTTTTACATTAAATGATTCAACCGAAGAAAAGTGGCAGGAGGCTTTTGACGCGATTGAACTGATGCTGTATAAAACACCTTTTACTACACAGAAAATTAATTACGCTTTTGATAATATCAAATCAAGAACCGTCGATTTTCAAAAAGCGCTAATTGAATTGGTTTATTCAATGTATCCTGTTGAATTTGCAATGCAGGTGCACCAGCTCTTTATCAATACTTCTGATTCAAAATTATTTGCTATCTGTTCAGAATATATGTTGGCAGATAAGAAGGATCTGGCATTCCGAAACGATCTCTCCCAGGTGATCAAAAAAAAATTCGGCGACGAGGCATCAACTGATCCGGTTTTGTATATGTTGCAATTGCACCTTGCAGAAATAAAGAACGGAGATCAATCAATATCCAAACAGAATTTGCAGGCGATTTTTGACAGGGACTTTCTTCCCGGTAAAATAGTGATGTATAGCATTCAGCGTAAAAACAGGGACCATCCCGGGCTGGTAATCGTAAGAAATGGCGATGGGAATTTCATAAAAGACAGTACCGGGGAAATTGAGCATATCCCCCAATTAGCAAGAAGCCTCACTAATCTTCCCGGCTATATATCAAACGGCAATACGCCACAAGGCATTTTTCTAATGTATGGGTTTGGCGTTTCTATGAGCAATTTTATAGGACCAAGTGCCAACGTACAAATGTCTATGCCTGTTGAGACAAGTATTAAAAAATTTCTGAGTGATAGCAGCATCGCAGATAGTATATGGAGCATTGATTATTATAATCGCCTAATTCCAAAAGCGCTTAGAAATTATTTACCTCTTTACTATTCATATTATGCAGGGCAGGCGGGCCGCTCAGAAATAATAGCGCATGGCACCACAGTTGATCCAAACTGGTATCTGAATCAACCATATTATCCGTTAACACCTTCACAGGGTTGCTTATGCGCCAGAGAAATATGGGATGGAAAAAGAATCGAAAGCGATCAGCAAAAACTGGTAAACACTTTGCTGCATGCAGGTGGGGCAAATGGCTATTGCGTTGTAATAGAAATTGACAATAAAGATACTCCTGTTACCATAAAAGATATACTTCCATTTTTACGATAAATAAAACACAAGTAACTTTTGATGAAGTGATTTTCATTACAACTTCACTATGGATACTCTAATTTTGAATTAATTTTTAATTCTCAATTTAAATGGCTTTACCACCCTTAGCAGAAAGGCTTCGGCCAAAAAAATTAAATGACCTGATAGGCCAGGAACACCTCACAGGCAAGGGAAGCGTGTTGCGTAATTCTATTGAAAATGGCAAGATACCTTCAATGATTTTATGGGGACCACCCGGGGTCGGTAAAACAACAATCGCCAACATTATTGCAAAAACTTTAGACTTTCCTTTTTACACATTAAGCGCCATCTCTTCGGGAGTAAAGGAAGTAAGGGAAGTAATTGAAGAATCAAAAAAAATTGACAACGCCATTCTTTTTATTGATGAGATACATCGTTTTAATAAAGGCCAGCAGGATGCTTTACTGGGTGCAGTAGAAAAAGGAATTATTACTTTAATCGGAGCTACGACAGAAAATCCTTCATTCGAAGTAAACAGTGCTTTGCTGAGCCGTTGCCAGGTATATATTTTAAAACCGTTAGGAGTAGATTCTCTAATAGCTTTATTAAGGCATGCAATACAAACTGATCATTTTCTTTCCGGGAAAAATATTGAGTTAAAAGAAACGGAAGCATTAATAAATTTATCAGGCGGGGATGCCAGGAAATTGTTGAACCTTCTTGAGCTCACTGTGAATACACAACTTGCAGAAGATGGTGAACCTGCGACAGCCTTAATATTAACCGATGAACTTGTAATGGATGTTGCGCAAACAAAGGTTGCTTTGTATGATAAAAAAGGAGAACAGCATTATGATATTATTTCAGCATTCATAAAGTCCATACGCGGCAGCGACCCCAATGCGGCGGTATACTGGCTGGCACGGATGATTGAGGGAGGAGAAGACGTAAAATTTATTGCAAGGCGCCTGGTGATTCTTGCAAGTGAAGATATAGGCAACGCTAACCCAACAGCTCTTGTATTGGCAACAAACACATTCCAGGCAGTAAACATGATTGGATATCCCGAATCTGCAATTATTTTATCCCAGTGCGTTACTTACCTTGCTTCATCGCCCAAAAGCAACGCAGCAGTCGAAGCTATCGGTAAAGCACAATTGCTTGTGAAACAATATGGCGATTTACCGGTACCATTTTCTATACGTAATGCACCCACAAGGCTTATGAAAAAACTGGATTATGGTAAAGACTATAAGTACGCACATAGCTATGAAAACAATTTTGTGCAAATGGAATTCCTGCCTGATGAAATAAAAAATACACTTTTATATAAACCAGGAAAAAATGCAAGAGAAGAAGAGCTAAGAAAATTTTTAAAAGAAAGGTGGAAAGAAAAATATGGATATTAAACTTTCAATTATTTTCTAAGAGAATATGATCGACTGGCAATGCAAAAAATTTTCGGAATTGACCTCTGAGGAATTATATAAAATTCTTCAAATAAGAAACGAGGTCTTTATTGTGGAGCAAACTTGTGCATACCAGGATTGTGATGGAAAAGATCTTAATTGCTGGCACATTACTGGATGGAACGAAAACATATTAATAGCCTATAGCAGAATACTCCCGCCAGGTTTATCATATCCCGGCGCTGCGTCAATAGGGCGTGTGCTTACTTCACCCTCTTTTCGCGGCCAGGAGGCCGGTAAGCAATTGATAACTTACTCCCTTAAAAATTTATACAATTTGTTTGGTGAAGTTAAAATAATCATTGGCGCACAACTTTACCTCAAAAGATTTTACGAATCATTTCATTTCACCCAATGCGGCCACATTTATCTTGAAGATGGTATAGAACATATTCACATGGAGAAGTTCGTTTAAATACCTCAAGTACAATAAACTTTACTGCGTTCCGTTAATGCTATATCCCTGTTCGAGAACCAGGAATAATCAATCCCTAATCCGTAGTAATATCAAAATTCTGATGCCCGTATGAAAACAAATTTACCTTCAACATGGCGTATGTGTTTCCTTTTTTCAGCACTATGCTTTTTAATTTCTTCAAAAGGCTTCACACAATCATTGGTTTTTGGCAACGAACAAACAAAAGTTGAAGTTGGCATAAATATCGGGCCGTCATTTTTTTTGGGAGACTTAGGAGGTCATCGCGGTAAGGGTACCACCTTTGTAAAAGATCTTAATCTTCCATTAACCAAAGTAATGAAAGGCCTATTTGTAACCGTGTATCCGAATGAATGGCTGGGTGTAAGAGCGGCTGCGGAGATAGGACAGCTTGAAGGTCAAGATAAAATTATTACAACAAAAGGCGAGGATGAATTATATAGGAAACAAAGAAACCTGGATTTTAAATCCAATATTTCTGAAGCTTATGTTGCCGCCGAGATATTTCCTTTAATGTTGCTGAACGCTTCGCATGAGGATTACAAGCCAAGGCTGCGCCCTTATGGCGTATTAGGTATAGGTGCTTTTCATTTTAATCCCAAAGGTTCTCTCACCGATGCCAACGGATATAAAACCTGGTACGCTCTTAAACCATTACACACCGAGGGTGAAGGGTTTCCCGAATATCCGCAGAAACATAATTATAATTTGACCCAATTAAATATACCAATGGGGGCCGGGGTTAAATATATTATATCGGATAGAGTAAATTTAAGTTTTGAGGTTTTACTAAGAAAAACATTTACGGATTACATAGATGATGTCAGCACAGAATACATCGACCCGATCTATTTCGATAAATATTTGTCTCCGTCTGATGCTGCGATAGCGAAGCAAATTCATGATAAGGTAGTTGCTATAGTTAATCCATCTCTTACTCGTAATTCCCCAGGCGTACAGCGGGGAAATCCCAAGCAAAACGATTCTTATTTTACATTGTTTTTAAAATTCGGAGTAAGGATAGGCGCCATATATGAAAGCCTTTATAGCAGGAACTCAGCCAGCCACATGAGATGCCCTGCGAGGTTTTAAAAGGTAATATGATATTTTTCGCTAAGAAATAGAGACAAGGTATATAACAAAAGTTATCCCGGAAAACGATGCTTAATCTTATGCAACGTACACCCCTGAAACCACAAATTTTTAACTTTGTTATTATGCTTTGTCTTTTTTTAATTTCTTAGAATTCGAAAGCTCCTCTTTTAAGAAGCTTGCAGTAAAACTTATTTTATTTTTAGCCAGTTCTTCTGGTGTTCCCTCAAATAAGATTTTACCTCCGCCTTCTCCCCCTTCGGGTCCCAGGTCAATAATATGATCCGCGATTTTAATAATATCCATATTATGCTCGATCACTAAAACAGTATTGCCCCTGTCAACGAGTTTGTTTAGTACATCTGCAAGATGCTGTATATCCTGAAAATGAAGCCCTGTGGTTGGCTCATCGAGTATGTAAAAAGTTTTTCCCGTATCTCTTTTACTTAATTCAGTTGATAGTTTTACACGTTGTGCCTCACCGCCGCTAAGTGTAACAGCACTTTGGCCCAGAGTTATATAACCAAGGCCGACTTCCTGCAGCACTTTTATTTTGCGATATATATAAGGTACGTTCTGAAAAAATTCTACGGCTTCGTCAACCGTCATTTCAAGTACGTCGCTAATGGACTTACCTTTATATCTTATCTCAAGCGTTTCCCTGTTATACCTCTTACCATTGCATTTCTCACAATGCACATACACATCGGGAAGGAAGTTCATTTCTATTACCCGCATTCCACCGCCTTCGCATAAATCGCATCTTCCGCTTTTTACATTAAATGAAAAACGTCCTGGCTTATAACCTCTTATTTTGGCCTCAGGAACTTCGGCAAATAAGGTGCGTATATCCGTAAAAAAACCACAATAGGTGGCAGGGTTACTGCGTGGTGTACGGCCAATAGGTGACTGATCAATTTCCACAACCTTATCAATAAGCTCCAGGCCCTTTACACTTTTATAAGGCAAGGGCGTCATTTTACTTTTGTAAGCATGAATGCTTAAAATAGGATAAAGCGTTTCATTGATCAATGTCGATTTTCCACTTCCGCTCACGCCTGTTATACAAATAAACTTCCCGAGAGGAAAAGAAACATTTACATTTTTTAAATTATTCCCCGACACTCCTTTCAAAGTAAGCGTTTGGCCATTGCCTTTTCTTCTTTCGGAGGGGATGGCAATTTGTTTTTCTCCATTGAGATAATCGGAAGTAAGCGTGCTCAATTTTAAAAGATCCTTTGGGTACCCACTCGCTACAACTTCTCCCCCATGTTTCCCCGCCATGGGGCCTATGTCAATCAAATAATCTGCTGCAAGCATAATATCTTTATCATGCTCCACTACCAGCACGCTATTTCCAATATCTCTTAAATTTTTGAGAGCGCTTATGAGCTGCTGATTATCTCTTTGATGTAATCCAATACTTGGCTCGTCCAGTATATATGTTATTCCCTGTAATTGAGAACCTATTTGAGTGGCAAGCCTTATCCGCTGAGACTCTCCCCCACTAAGGCTTTTAGAAGGACGACTCAAACTTAGATAGGTTAGCCCCACATTCAATAAAAACCCGACCCGTTCTCTTATTTCTTTCAAAATATCTTTTGCAATTACATTTTGGCGGCTCGTTAATCTCTTCTCAATTCCAGAGAACCAATCCTGCAGCTTATTAAGATCAAGGTTACTTAAATCAGCGATATCTTTTTCATCAATTTTAAACCAAAGGCTTTCTTTCTTCAATCTTTTCCCATTGCATGTCAAACAAACCGTCAGTCGCATAAATCTTTCAACCCATGATCTTAATGAATCAGTTGTGGTAGATGAGCCAAACCACCTTTTGATCATATTTACCACGCCTTCGTAGTCACCGGAGTAAGAATTATTTTCAGAAGTACTAAAACTTTCATCATCCATTTGCATATAATCGTCACTCGTGTCGTCGGGCACTTCCTCGCTACCGTACAATAAATAGTTCAACGTCTTTTTTGGTAAATCAGCAATTGGCTTGTCCAGGCTAAATTTCATTTTCTTGGCAATAGACTGAACCTGTTTGAAAACATAAGCTTCCCGCTCTTCGCCGAGCGGGGCAATTGCTCCATCATTAATGCTAAGGGTGGAATCAGGAATTATGGCATCAAGGTCAACCTGGTAAACATTGCCGAGTCCTTTGCATACAGGGCATGCACCGTATGGCGAGTTGAATGAAAATGTATTGGGAGACGGTTCTTCATAAGAAATTCCGGTATCCTCACACATAAGCTGGCGACTGTATTGGACCTGCTCATTATTGTCGTTTAATAATAAAAATAAAAGCCCGTTGCCAAGTTGCAATGCTTTTTGGACACTTTGCCCCAGCCTCACCTTGTGCTCTTCGGCCACCTGTAGCCTGTCTACCACAAGTTCTATATCGTGAATTTTGTACCTATCCACCTGCATTTTTGGAACAAGGTCTTTAATATCTCCATCCACCCTTACTTTCAGGAACCCCTTTTTTCTTACATCTTCAAAAAGCTCGCGGTAGTGTCCTTTTCTTCCTCTCACCAGTGGCGAGAGAAGGCTTATCTTTTTATCTTTAAATCTGTGCAAAATGTTCTGCAGGATTTCTTCTTCGCTCCACTTCACCATTTTTTTTCCGCTGTTATAGCTATACGCCTCTCCGATACGTGCAAATAATAGCCGGAGAAAATCATACACTTCGGTAACAGTGCCTACTGTACTCCTCGGATTCTTATTCGTTGTTTTTTGCTCAATGGAAATTACCGGCGAGAGACCCGTTATCTTATCAACATCCGGCCTTTCCATATCTCCCATAAATTGCCGCGCATAGGCCGAGAAGCTTTCCATATAGCGCCGCTGGCCTTCTGCATATATAGTATCAAATGCCAGCGAAGATTTTCCGCTTCCGCTAATTCCTGTAATTACTACCAGCTTATTTTTGGGAATTGAAATATCAATATTCTTGAGATTATGCTCTCTTGCCCCGTACACTTCAATTTTTTCTTCTTCGGTTTCTATAGAAGCGGGGACCTGCTGCTTCACTTTTTCCATAATATAGAATACAAAATTAGTATTAAAAAGTTACCCGGATTTTGGAATGGGTAAATTTTAAGAGCTACAACTAAATAACCGTCCCACAGTGTGGGACGGTAAAACATTAAAAGCCCTAAATCTTACTGTTTACTGAATTTCCTAATGAAATTGTCATCGGACGTCTGCATTTTCATAAAGTACGTTCCCTTTACAAGGCGAATTACATCAATGGGTATTGTGTTAACTCCCTGCTGCAGACTTAGCTGGGTTCTATAAACATCTCTGCCATTTATATCGGTGATGGTTATTTCCCCTTTGCCAGTTCTTTCAACATCAATATCGATCATCAATTTATCTTTAACTGGATTTGGATAAAGAACAAAATTTAGCAGTCCCAAATTTTTGACATTCCTAACCAGGCTATACTTAACTGAATTGTCAACATCAACTATCATTAGCCTGTAATAATTAACTCCTTTGAATGGACTTGGATCACTAAATTGGTAGGTGCGCTGTGTGCTGCTATTGCCTGCTGCGGCAACCCGCCCAATTTGAGAAAAGTGAATCCCATCTGAACTACGTTCAACCGCGAAATATTGAGAATTCAGCTCCTGTGAGGTAGACCAGCTTATCGAATTGACTGATCCATTTCTCTTAGCATTAAATGTTAGGAGTGTAACTGGGGTTACCGAAGCAGAAATAATAGTTATATCGTCCAGGCCAAAAGCGTTTCCAAAATCGCTTACACCTTCAAAACCAATTTGTATAGTTTGCCCCGCATAAGCCGAAAGATCAACTGATTCCATTTTCCAGTCGGGTGTGGTAAAGGTTGCATCATAACGTTGAAAACCTTTTAAACGTGTCCATGTAACACCCTTATCAGTTGATACACTTAAATACATGCTATCAAGATACGTACTAAACTGCAGGTCATCATGGCTCATGTAGAATTCCACGTTATTTGTTCCACCGCTTTTCAGCGTTAAACAATTGCTATATAAACGTGAAATTGTGCCAACAGGGTAATCATAAGAATCAAACAAAAAGAACGTCGAGCCACCGTGCGGAGACAGAGGCGTGGTTTGGTCTGCATTTGTGTAATCGCCCGTTTGCGTGAACCAAGCCAGGCCAGTTACGACAGTAGAAGCGTAATTGAATACAGGTAATGCTCCTTCTACATCTTCAACCGCCGGAAAAGTGGTGATTGTTTCAGCAGTAATAGTTTGCGTTGCATCCATATCATTGTTACTTATAGCATCTCCGGCTAGTGCTACCGAGGCATTGACATCATTGACACCCGGGTTGTTTACGTTGATACCTATAAAGGCAACAAGCGCAGTATTACCCGGCGGGATTGAAGAAGAATTAGTCAGGGTAGACATAAATGAATTGGCTCCACTTATCGTTAATGTAACCGCAGCGGCCCCCGCAGCAATAGCGGTATTTCCCGCGTTTCTTATCACAACAGAAAAATTCTGTGGAGCGCTATAGCACGAAACAACAGAAGGTTCTACAATTTGGCTGATACCCGCGTCAATAGGATTGGAGGAAGTATAAAATATCGCAAATGCCGGGTGTATTTGAGAACTACCCGTAAGTAAATTTGATGGACTACCCGAAGTACCACTTATATATTTTGCCGAATTCACAATATAATCCGGAATATCCGTTGCTACATCAATCCCCCAAACAACTTCGCCAGTTGCTGGAGCAGATTGTGTGTATTCTACAAGAACCTCAAGATTGCTGCCGGTATATGAAAACGGGGTACTCAAAATAAATGATTTAAAACCCCCGAAGCTCCCTATAGAATCAGTAGGATCATCATCATAAACAAGAGTTGAACTCGCGCTTTCGGTTGACCAATCGAGGGAAGCAGCACCAAAATCAGTAGCAACTGTATTTTTTAAATAAATTTTACAGTTAACCATGCCGCTGAGCATTCCATATAAACCAGATAACGATACTCTTGGAAAAAAAAGAGAGTCAATTGTTGAGTTAGCAGACATTCCGGTTAATAAACTCGCCGGATATATGTAGGCGTGCCGGTTCCACGAAACGGTGGTATTTGTGGTAAAAGGCCCATACATGTTCATGGAAGACGCGTATGTTCCAGCCCCCCCATTTGTTCCAATGGTTATAAAAGCCTGGCTGAAACTAATTTGAAAAAAAAGCAGTGGTAGGATTGGAAAGTAGATTTTTTTCATTACTAAATTTTGAATTTATGGATATTTAAAGATAGCGAGATGGGTGGCAAAATAGATCAAAGTGAAAAAATATATCTTAATGATAAAATCGAGCTTTGATAATACACTCTTTCCTTAGGTTACAAATCCTACATATTAGCCTTGGAGGGCTCTTTAACGAAACTTTTGAAAAATTACTTGCAAAAAATAATTTTTTATTTGATGTTTTATCGTAGCTTCATTTTACCTTTAAGCCCTTCATTAATCCATTACTCAATTTCAAACACATAATTTGGCATCTTTTTACAATAATTGAAATAGTTCTCCGTTTTATATTGTTGATAACCGTTTCCAATTAAACTAAAATAAGAATTCGGTAATCGTGGATAATTATTTTAATTTAAATTAATTATTACATTTGCCCCTTACCCTCAAAAGTAAAAAAATGAAGAACAAATTGTTCATTCCAATTGCCGCCTTAGCAGTGTTTGCTGTAACAGGTTGTGGAAAATCAGGAAAATCGAAAGGCCCTAAAAATGATTATGGCCAACTCGTCGGCGCCGCTCCCGGTACCCGCTATAGCTTACCTAAGCCCCCTGGGATGGTGTATGTACCACCAGGAACATTCCACATGGGACCTAGTGATGAAGACGTAAATTATGCGTTTACGGCTCGCAACAAGCAAGTATCCATTAGTGGATTTTGGATGGACGCCACAGAAATCACCAATAATGAATACCGCCAGTTTACCAACTGGGTTCGTGATTCAATTGCGGCTAAGCTTATGGGATTTGTAAAGCAAGGTGCTGATGGTAACGAATACATCGACTGGAAAAAAGCTGCCACTATCAAGTGGAACGATAAAGCGACTATGGAAAAAATTGATGCTATGATCGTTACTCCGGATAACAGAATATTTGGTAAAAAAGAGCTTGATCCTCTTAAAATAGTTTATCATTCAGAAACGTTTGATTTTAAAGAAGCAGCTAAAAGAGAAAATGCTACTGTTCCCCGCGGGAAATTCATCTTGAAATATGATATACCTGTTTATCCTGATTCTTTGTGCTGGGTAAGAGACTTCGCTTATTCATACAATGAACCAATGGCTAAACAATATTTCAGTCACCCTGCTTTCGGAAACTATCCTGTAGTAGGAGTAACATGGAAACAAGCTACCGCATTTTGCGAATGGAGGACACAATATTTAAACTCTTACCTGATCAATAAAAACAGGTCAACAGAATCACCATTCAGGCTTCCTACTGAAGCACAATGGGAATATGCTGCAAGAGGCGGAAGATCACAATCTCCGTATCCATGGGGCGGCCCTTATTTAAGAAATAAAAAAGGATGTCTGCTTGCCAACTTTAAGCCTGGACGCGGTAACTATCCTGAAGATGGCGGCTTTTACACCGTACGTGCAGATGCTTACTGGCCTAACGATTTCGGACTATATAATATGGCAGGAAACGTTGCTGAATGGACATCATCTCTTTATTATGAAGGTGGCTACAATTTTCAACACGATATGAATCCTGATATTCGTTATAATGCAAAGGATCAGGACCCTCCGCGTATGAAACGCAAAGTTATCCGTGGTGGTAGCTGGAAAGATGTTGGATACTTCCTGCAAACGAGCACAAGAGCTTATGAATACCAGGACACTTCCAAAGCGTATATCGGTTTCCGTTGCGTAATTGATTTACCACCTGTTACCAGCAAAAAGGGTAAAAAATAAATAATAAACTCATAGAATAAACTTTTAAGAAACAACTTACTGCCTGTATTAATATTACTTTAATATAGGCATTGTATTTTATAAACCTGACCAAATTAACCTTAAACAAAACCAATTAAAATTCAATTATCATGCCTCACAGAAAAAGAACCTTTTTAACTCTAATTGACGTATTAGTAAGCGCTGGTGCTGCTGTAATCATATTTGCAGCCTGGGCTAAATTAACTCACCAATCATACGCGGACACTATGCTAACCGTAGGTATGTGGACTGAAACAGCTATCTTCCTGGTATATGCAGGAATAGAATGGGTAAAACCAAAAAAACACGAAGAAGATCTCCAACCAGGCGAAGACGAAGTACCTGTTGTAAAAGGAAATCCTGCGTTAGCGTCTATGGATAAAATGCTTTTAGAGGCCGATATTACGCCTGTAAATCTAAAGAGACTTGGAGATAACTTCCAAAAATTAGGAACTACAGTTTCCAACATTGGTGAAGTAGGAGATGTTGTAAAATCTACAGGAGAATTTTCTGCAAAGACAAAAGAAGCTACATCTGCACTTGGTATGATGAAAGATGCTTATGTAAATTCTGCAAACACCATGAGCAGCTTCAATAACGCTGCTGATAGTGCGAAAGGTTTTCACGACCAGGTAACAGTTCTTACAAAAAATCTTGGATCTCTGAATACTATTTACGAACTGGAACTTAACGAAAGCAATAATCATCTTAAAACACTTAATAGTTTCTACGGTAAAATGGCGCAGGCGAGCGAAGTGATGATGTCAACCGTAGATGATGCACAGAGTGCTAAAGAGCAAATAGGTGCTTTAGCAAATAATCTTGGTAAGCTAAACCAAGTGTATGGAAATATGCTTAGCGCTATGCAGGGCAGACAATAATTTCATCAATAATCCAATTTAACTAACGAACAAAGTAAAAATAAGAAACCATGGCCCTACCTAGAGAACCGCGGCAGAAGATGATCAACATTATGTACCTGGTGCTCACTGCTATATTAGCACTTAATGTATCTGCCGAGGTGATTAATGCATTCAAAACTGTAAACACAAGTTTAATGACTTCGAATGCAAATATTACCGCTTCAAATAGCACCATTTATAAATCCCTGCAGGAAAAACTTGCAAACCCTCAATCCCATGACAAGGCTTTAATTTGGGAGCCCAGGGCAATGGATGCAAAAAAATATTCCGAAGATCTCAGCAATTATATTGAAACCCTTAAGACCGATTTGAAAAAGGGCGCGGATCTGAGAATGAAATGGGACAAAGTAAGAAAAGACAGTGTGGAAGATTACAGGATGGATAATCTAGATGCTTCTACCAGGCTTTTCGAAACTAAAGGAAAAGGAAAAGAACTTGAGGCTCGTTTGAAGAAGTATAAAGAAGATATGCTAGGCATAGATGGTACTATCCGTGCTCAGTTCGAAAAGACTTTCCCCGTAAATGTTGTACCTCCACCAAGCCAAGATGGTGTTCAGAAAGATTTCACCCAGTCTTTTTTCCACATGACTCCTACAATTGCGGCTTTAACCATGCTCAGTAAGTTTCAGAACAATGTAAAGAATGCCGAAAGTGAAATCGTTACTTATTGCCACAACCAAATAGGAGCTGTTGAAGTTCATATGGACCAGGTTGGTGTATTGGTTGGTCAAAATTCTAACTACCTGATGCCAGGGCAGGAATTGCAAATTACTGCAGGCGTTGGCGCTTATAGCTCTTCAGCCGCTCCTACCATATCAATTAATGGTAGCAATGTAAATGTGGCAAACGGGCAAGGAACTTATACCACAAGTGTAAGTGGCGCAGGCGAACATACTGTAAATGTTAATGTTACTTTCAGAGACGAAAATAATAAAGTACAGACCAAATCAATGCCGGTTAAATACACTGTCGGTACTCCAGGTGGAGCAGCAGTAATGCTTGATAAAATGAATGTATTTTATATTGGGGTTGACAATCCTGTTACTATTTCTTCAGGTACCGGATGGGATAAAACTAAAGTCTCAATGGCAGGTGGAAGTTTAGCTCCTGCGGGCGGCCCCGGAAAATATAACGTTAAGGTAAGCACGGTTGGAAACGCTTCGATAACTGTAAATTCTGATGGAAAACCAAGTACTTATCCGTTTAGAGTAAAAAGAATTCCTGATCCAATTCTAAAAGTAGGCCCAACCAGTGGTGGCCGTGTACAATCTGTTGTATTCAAAAATCAGCAATTCGCACGTGCTGATCTTGAAAACTTTGACTTTAATGCAAGATTTAGTGTTGTTAGCGCAACTGTATATTTTTCTGGTGCTAATTTCCCCAGTGTACAATCAGCGACTATTTCAGGTGGTAACCTTAGCGCTCTTTCAGGTCAGTTACAAAAATGCATCCCGGGAACTTCAGTTACTTTTGACAATGTAAAAGTTCAGGGACCAGATGGTGTAGTACGTTCTATTCCTGGTCCGGGTTTCATATTATATTAAAAGAATAAATAAAATGGTTATGAAAAAGATAATTGGAAAATGTTTAATGCTGGCACTATGTTTTGCCATGGTTGGCCACGTTGCGGAAGCACAGGCGAAAAAGAAGAAGCCTGCATCACGTACCGTGAAAAAGCGTACGACCGCTAAGAAAACGACCAACTCGAAAACTAAGGCAAGCATTAAGCCCGCTGTAGCAGCAGACACTGCTGTGGTAATAGCACCACCACCTAAGATCGACAGCCTTCCAATCCAGGTAGTGAAAAAATCGTTGCGCCCCGATGATGCGATCGAACGTAATCTCGTAACAGAGAGAACTCCCCTCGCTTATGAAAACTTACGTGAGGACGATGCGGTTTACAGGCAAAAGATATGGAGGGAGATAGACACGCGTGAAAAAATGAATCTTCCTTTCCGGTATTCAGCAAATGATAATAATGGCAACCAGCGCTTTATTTCAATATTATTCAAGGCAATTCAGGATGGGCCAGATAATAACGGCGTAACGGTATTCAGTGCCGTTGATGACCGTTTTACAACTCCTATGACTGTTGGAGAGGTTGCCAAGGTTATATCGGGAGGTAGTGTTTCAGTACCTATCTATGATTCCCTTGGAAATGTAACAGGTTATAAAGAAACAGTTGCTGAAGTAAACCTTGATTCTTTCTATAAATTTCGTATTAAAGAAGAAGTAATTTTTGATAAAGAGAGCTCCAGGTTGTTCTGGAGAATCTTAGGCATCGCGCCGGTTAAAAATGTAATAACCTCTCAAGGAGTTGACCTCGGTGAATCTGAACTGTTTTGGGTTTATTATCCTGACATGAGGCCGATATTTGCAAAATATGAAGTTTATAATTCTAAAAATTATGGCGCACGTATGAGTTGGGAAGAGCTTTTTGAAAGCCGTATGTTCTACGGAAGAATTATTAAAAGCACATTAGATAATCCTTATAATCAAAGGCTTTCAGAACAACTTGGGTTAAAAGACAGCCGTATTTTGCAATTGCTCGAAGGTGAAAACATAAAAGAAAAAATATTTAATTACGAACAGAATTTGTGGAGTTACTAACCTGACACATCTGTGTAATTTGAGAGGGCTGTTACAAATTAATTTTGTAACAGCCTTTTTTCATTTCAAAACATTTTGAAAGAAATTATTGAAATTAACCACTGCCGGGTAATGGTACCAATGCTTTTCAATTGCTTCCAAAATTTTGATACTGAATTATCTTCACGGTAAAACATCACAATAAAACAATTGTAAAGACATTGTGTTAACATGTAATAAAAAAGTATGAAACAGAAAAACACAATTCTGGTTATTTTAAATTCAGTTTCCCTGCTTGTTATGTTGTACGCAAATTATGCGAGCAATGCTGCTGTATTTTCAAAATTCACTGTTGCAGATATCAGCCATAAATATGATACTTTATTCGCACCAGCAGGGTATGCTTTCATAATCTGGGGCTTTTTATTTTTACTTGCGATAGCCTTTGTTGTTTACCAATGGTTTCAATTAAAAAAAGGTGACCCCGGGCAATACATAAAGAGAACGGGGATTTGGTTTACTGTGGGGAATATTGCTAACTCTTCATGGTTATATTTCTGGATCAATGAAATGATGGGATGGTCGGTCATACTAATTCTGCTACTTTTGCTAAGTCTCATCATATTAACAGTACGGCTTCGCCTTGAACTTGACGATAAACCCATAAGTATTATTTTCTTTGTATGGTGGCCAATCACATTTTATCTCGGGTGGATAATGGTAGCAACTATTGCCTGTATTTCCGCCTGGTTAGTCTCCCTGCAATCGGCAACTTACAGCCTTTCCGAAAGTACCTGGACTATCAGTCTTATATTGATTGCTTGTGTGCTTTATTTGGTTTTAATTTTTAAGAGAAATATGCGGGAAGCAGCTCTTGTGGGAGCCTGGGCTTTCATAGCCATTGCTTTTCGCCAATGGAATAAACACGATAGCATTACAATATGCGCTTTCATAGCTGCACTAATTCTACTAATGGCAAGCGCTTTTCATGGATATAAAAACAGAAACTATAACATCATCACAAAATGGAAAAGGCATGAATGGTAATATTGCTGCGTCGTGCTTGATTAACTCTATAAAGAAACCCGGGCTATGAAAAATCACAGCCCGGGTTGTATTTTTTACCTATTTTCTATTTAGAATTGAAAGTAATGGACGTTATTCCTCCTGTTATTGGTTGAGTAGGTTTGTATACAATGAATAGGGTATGGAATTTCCCATCTGCAACCGATTCAAGTTTAATATTGGCAAGCCCAAACCGTTGTCCTTTAGAAGCCACAGGCACATTTCCGACACCCAACAATTTCCCATCAGCAGCATCCAGATGAATTTCAAAATCTATAGTTTTTGACGGCGGAGCTTGCCATCCAGCGGAAAGACTAATTGAATTTACACCCATAAGATCAATACTATCCACGGCTACCCAGCCCTCAACGGCAGGGAAGATCATTACATTATTACCATTATACTTGAATGGATTAAATCCTTTTACTTTTTCAGTTCCGGCAAATGTTATTGTATTACTTCTTAAAGCAACGGAATTACTTCCGGTCAAGGGTTTAATATTATTTCCGCCCTTATCAGTATAGCTTGCAGATAAAACCATCACGCTTCCTGGTTTTTGATTTGCCGGAGGCACTATCGATCCTTCAGCCGGCAATGTTTTTTTTGTTGAAGCCGGTTCTGCTAGCGATAATATCCAGCTTACCATTTGATGCACATCGGTCTCAGAAAGTGTTGGGTGTGCTGCCATCGCTACATCTCCCCATACACCGCTACCACCTTTAATGATCTTTTGAGTAAGCGTACTCATAGCACCGGGTTGCTTACTATACCGCTGGGCAACCTGTATAAAGGCTGGTCCAATAGATTTTTCTTCTTCCTTATGACAACTCTTACAGTCTAGAGAAAATACAAGGCTTCTCCCACCAATATTTGCTTGCCCTTGCTGATGCCCCATAGAGGCAGCAGCCTTATCATATCCTTCAACATAATCGACTGAGACAAACAAATTGGCCGGATCTATCTTAGAAGTATCATGGCTGTCGGTTACTTTTACATCATACTTAACTGGTGTTCCGGGCATATAAAACGATTTATTCCCACCAGTAACATCTATAGTAACCTGCGGCGCTTCGTTTCCTGCATACACATAAACTGCAGTACTTTTTGAAGAAGCTCCTTTGTCATCTTTTGTTTCCACAGAAATAGGATAGTCGCCTGCGGTAGTAAATGTGTACTCTAACTCTGGTGAGGTTGTTTCTTTCGTAACACCGTTTCCAAGATTCCACAGGTAGGTTATTTTATCATTTTCAAGATCTTTGGCTGTGGCTGTAACCTTTATGGTAAATGGTAGTACACCGGAGGTTTTATCTACATTAATCGCGCTGATTACCGGTGGACGGTTACCTCCATTAAAATCAATTCTTGAAAGACCAGCATCAGGATTTTTTGTAAACCAACCGGTGCCGTATTCGAGCAGGTATAACTTACCATCCGGCCCTACCTCCATGTCAATCAGGTTATTTAGCTTAATGCTGCCAAAGAAGGGCTCC
>JBBSBD010000018.1:0-45785 GCA_038251675.1 Chitinophagales bacterium
GAATGTTGTTCCGTGATTTTGACTTACGGTGAAGTCCATAAGCAGCGCTTCATTCACTTTAAAAAAATCTGAAGCCGTTTCAACGATCCAACCTTTAAAATGCTGCAGTAAATAGAATTTACCCTTTTGTTTTTGGCTTGGCTGATAAATGGAGTTGAAAATAATTGCTTCTTTATTAAATTCAATTACCTCATTATTGATTTTGGTTTTAAAAACCGATTCACCTTTTTTAAAAGAAACGTCACCGTAAATAATATCAATATTTTTTTGAGTTTCGATAGCGGAAAAGCAATGTTGATAAAAATCTCTTCCTCTTATCATTTTGTACCGATAAGGTATTATATCCAGGGGAATATACTTGCCTTCGGCTTTAAAGAAAAGATCATCCCATTTTCTGAATACTATATCTTCAAAAAAACCTTCTTGATTGTCCCAAAAGCACCAGGTACGATCGTTTTTTGTCTTGGCTTCTTTATCTATAATAAGAATTTTTTTATCCTCAAAATGTTTTGAACTTAACATTCGCATTACGATGCTAAGAGAAGAACAACCTGCCCCCAAAAAAATATAATCGTATTGTGTAGCCTGCATTTAATTCTTCATGTTGATTATAACAAAGCTTTTGAAGATAACTATTAAGGCAATAAAAGGATGGTGAAATTTATAATGCAGTTCTCTGATGAGAAAGTTTATGGGACCATTAATTATTTGCAGCCATAACTGAGGCTGCTTTAATTTTATTTTCTAATGCTCGTTTTTTATCAGCTTTAACCTTACTGCGATATTTCCTTGCCACCAACAGCATTCCAAAACTTTCTCCGGCTTCCTTTTCCAAATGCTTGTGATGCATTTTATGTGCCCACCTTATACCGCGAACATATATATTATCAGTACGGGTAAACAATTTTATCCTTTGATGTATGATTACATCATGCACGATGAAATATGCAAGCCCGTACATGGCAATTCCTGCGCCAATGGCGGCAAGCCAAAATTTGTTGTCAAATGTTCCGAATAAAATGCAGAGAATACTGGGTATAGAAAAGATAAGAAAGAAGGCATCATTTTTTTCAAAAAACCCCGGGCCTTTTTTATGATGATCTTCATGAAGATACCAAAGAAACCCATGCATAACAAACTTATGAGTAAGCCACGTGACGCCTTCCATTGTTAAAAAGGTACCCAGCATAATTATTATAAAATAAAAAACTTGCATCTCGATACAAAAGTAAGATTTTGTGAAAATTCTCCTGTTAATTCATTTTAAATTTTTACACCTCTATAAATTTTTCGGCATGAAATTCCTTTATGCCTGGCAACGCCAGTTTGAACCATTCGGTATATTTTTGAGGATGTGTTAGCATAGATGCTTCTATATCCTCTATCGTTTTATAACAATAATCACTCACCTCACTGGCATTACAGTTTACAGCACCATCGTAAACGCCAGTGAGTACATGATCATATTCATACTCGGTAAGGCCATTATCGAAAGTGGCTTTATAAGTAAAATTAAAAGCAGGCGAAAGATCTGTTATAAATCCCATTTCTTCTGATAGTCTCCTTTTTGCTGCAGATAAAACCTTCTCGCCGGGAATTGGATGGCTGCAGCATGTATTAGTCCACAAGCCTCCGTTGTGATATTTACCTCCTGCACGTTGTTGCAGCAGCATCTCACCCCTGCTATTAAAAATGAAAATACTAAACGCCCTGTGTAACAAACCTTTTACGTGAGCCTCCATTTTCTCCATGGTTCCTATTGGCTCATCAGCCTCATTTACCAATATTACTTCAGTCAATATCTTCATCAATCAAAAATTATTAAATTAAATGTAACTGGTTTTTCACTCCAGCTCTTACTACAATAAATGCCTTTGAATAATTGGGGATTCGTATTCGTTGTTCCAGAATTTTTGCAGGTTGTGTGCGTTTTATTTTTTTAAAAAGAGATAGATAATATTTGTAGGCAACATATACTCCGAACCGTGCTTTGAGCGGCAGTTCAATTATACCTTTATATGCATTCGAAAAATCGTACATAATATCTTCCTCTATTTTCTTTTTTGTTTCGGATGTAAAATTTCTAAAATCAACGTCAGGGAAGTAAGTACGTTCAAGTTGCTGAAAATCGGCCTTTACATCTCTCAAGAAATTTACTTTTTGAAAAGCTGCACCAAGAGATTTTGCAAATGGCTTTAGTTTCTCATATTGTTGATGGTCTTTTTCGCAAAATATTGACAGGCACATTAAACCTACCACTTCAGCGCTTCCATACACATAATCTTTGTAACCTTCGTCATCATAGCTTTTCTTACTAAGATCGTACTCCATACTCTTAAAAAACGCATCTATCAGGTGCAGGTCAATTTGGTATTCATTCACCGTAATCTGAAAACTTTGCAGTATTGGATTCAGGCTTATTTTTCTTTCGATTGCATTATATGTTTCATTTTTAAACTCTTCAAGTAATTGGGACTTATCATAATCATGAAAAGTATCAACAATTTCGTCAGCAAACCTTACAAAGCCATATATATTATAGATAGGTGTTCTTAGATCTTTATGCAATAATCTTATTGCACTACAAAATGAAGTGCTGTACCTCTGCGTTGTGATTTTACTACATTGCATACTTACATCGTGAAATAATTGCATCATAGACCGTCAATAATTTTTAATACATTACTTTATAAAAATACATTTTAAGCACCAAAATGTTTAATAACTTCTTTCGCCACCACTTCCCCACTTATGAGCGAAGGCGGAACGCCAGGACCCGGTACTGTTAGTTGCCCCGTATAAAAGAGATTTTCTATCTTATTACTTCGGCAGGCAGGCTTCAGAACAGCCGTTTGCATTAAAGTATTTGCTAGTCCGTAAGCATTCCCTTTATACGCATTATAGTCATTCACGAAGTCGGTTGGGCCAAAAGATTTTTTAAAAACTATATGCTCTTTTATTGGCTCTCCAATTCGTTTCTCAAACCTTGCTATAATTTTTTCGAAATATTTTTCTCTTAATTCTTCGCTATCTCCTGACAAGCCCGCTGACACAGGTATTAAAAAAAACAGGTTTTCATGGCCATCCGGTGCTGAAGTATCATCTGTTACGGATGTTGCACATACGTAAAATAATGGCTCGGTTGGCCATTCTTTAGTTTCGTAAATCTGCTTGCCATGCCTTTCGAAATCAACATCAAAAAATAAAGAATGATGAGTAATTTCTTTTAGCTTTTTATTTAAACCTACAAAATACAATAAACAACCCGGAGCTAAAACTCTTTTATCCCAATACTTTTCAGGATAACTCCTGTATTTTTCCGGAATCAATTTTTCTTCTACAAAATGATAGTCCGCGCTGGCTATTACAACATTACAATCGTAGCTTTTTGCTTGCGATGTTTCATTGAGTCTCTCTACCGTAACTCCCACAGCTTTTTTTTCGGACACTTTTATCGAAGTTACATTTTCGCTAAAACGAAACACAACGCCCGATTTCACTGCCAGTTGATACATTGCATCCACAACACTGTACATTCCCTTTTCAGGATACCACGTTCCGCCTTTTATATCTGCGTAATTCATGAGGCTGTACAGAGCCGGTGTATCTTTTGGCAATGCACCAAGAAACAAAACTGGGAATTCAAGTATTTGTTTCAGCTTTGAATTTCTGAAATTTTTTTGAATATGAGACTTAATTGAGGAAAAAACATCTAATTTAAAAACACCTTTTATAAGATCCCAATCCAAAAACTCAAGCCACGAAAGTCCTGGCTTTTTTACCAGTTTATTAATTCCTACTTTATACTTGTACTCAGCCTGGGTAAGATATTGGTCGAGCTTTTCTCCACTACCTTTTTCAATTTTTTCAAATAACTTTTTTAATTCGCCATAATCTGCAGGAATTCCCATTTCTTCCTCTTCCCAAAAAATCTTATAAGAAGGATCAAGTCTTTTTAAACTATAATAATCTGACGTTTTCTTTCCAAAGTTTTCAAAATATCTTTCGAACACATCAGGCATCCAGTACCAACTTGGCCCCATGTCAAACACAAATCCTCCTGCTTCAAACTTCCTTGCCCGTCCACCAGGTATATCATGCTTTTCTATTACGGTAACCTGCCACCCGGCTTTTGCCAGGTAAGTTGCTGATGATAAGCCTGAGAATCCACTTCCAATTACAATTGCTTTTTTCAAATTTTGATTTCAAAGTTAACTGAAAAGTTAATTCTGAAAGATCTATTAAATGATAGTTTTACCATTCAAAATCTTGTAACTTTTTCTTTAAGAAGTTTGCGTGCAAAATGAATGCGGCTCTTAATTGTGCCTAACGGCTCTTCCAATATTCCGGCTATTTCATGATATTTATAACCTTCAAAATATAATAAGAAAGGCGTTTTAAAAATAGAGGGTAAGTGATGCAGTTCGGTTTCAATTTCTTTTAGCTTCATTCTACTTTCTGCAAGATTTGAGACAGCAACCTGGTTGTGATTAAGTAAATAATCATTAGGAGTTGCATCAAGAATTACATTTTGCTTCACTTTTCTACGATAATCATTTATAAAAATATTACGCATTATCGTATAAAGCCAGGCTTTGATGTTTGTTCCAAAATTGTATTTTTCCCGGTTGGCAACGGCCCTGTACATTGTTTCCTGAACCAGATCTTTAGCACTCTCATTATCCCTGGTCAAGGTTATGGCAAACGGTTTTAAAAATTCGGAGTTGTGTAAAAGAAGTTGATTGAATTCAAGTGTGGACATAAAATAATGTTTAATGTTTGACTTATCAAAGTTAAACAAAATAATGCAAGTCTAAAAATATTTGTTTAATATTTTTTAAACAAAAGTTAAACAAGCAATGTGGCGGGAATAAAAAAAACGAAACTAAACGTTATAACAGATTATCTATAAATTCCTTAACTTCTGTCAGGGATTTTTTAAACAGTATTTTTGGTGGCAGCTTTTTTATATAAGAATTGGTTAGTCTTCCAGAAATTATTGTGGGATAATTAGAGAATTTTTGACCTAAAGTGGCTATAAACTTCTCAAAATTAAAATTTTGAGATGCAGACGTTATATGAGTATATAAATAGTCTGGCTTAATATAATCTGCGATATTTTCCAATTCTTTGAAAGGGGTGTGAGCTCCGAGGTAAATTATTCCTATACCTTCTCTTTTTAATAAATAGGATACCAACAATAATGAAAGTTCATGATACTCGCCTTCTGGCAAAAAAAGACAAATTTTTACAGAGGCATTTTTGTTAAATGGTAGGCTGTCTATACCGACTATTAATTTTTGTCTTATTACATTGCTCACAAGATGCTCCTGCGCCGGATTTACATGATTAGTTATCCACAGTATTCCAACTTTTTCCAGGAAAGGAAAAATAATCTTCAAGATCGTTTTCTCCATTCCCGCGGCATTGATGCTTTCATTAAGAATACTTTCAAAATTTTCAATATCATAATCAACCATATTTTCCAGGAGCTGATTCACCATTAAATGATCCTTAGCTCCGGAGTCAGACAGCGATAAAACATTTTCAGTCAAAGTTTCAGCACTCATTTTATCAATATGCGAAATCTTAAAGCCATACTTATTTAGAAGAGCAATATTGAGTATGGTCTTAAGCTCGTCATTGGTATAGTACCTGATATTTGTGTCGGACCGCTTTGGCTTGAGGAAGGAATACCGTTGTTCCCATATACGTATTGTATGGGCTTTAATACCTGAAAGATTCTCAATGTCTTTTATCGTAAAGAGCATAATTCTAAAGCGTTTACTCTATTACAAAAAAATAGATGATAGGTTTGGATTTTACGAAAAACAAAATGCGTTTCTTCATTTTCAAAAGAAAATATAAAGTCATTTATTATAGATTGCCTTTGAAATTGCCCTTAGATAAGCATCGATAACTATTTGTTTATCGTATTCTTTAATTATTTTTTGCCTCGCTTTTTTCCCCATGCTGTTCCTTTGATCTTCGGTAAACATAAACATTTCTTCCATTTTTTCTGCAAGGTCTATATCATCTCTAACGTTGCACAGCAGGCCTGTAACTCCGTCTTCCACAATTTCCTTACAACCTGTAGTATTTGTAGTGATAACGGGTTTTTCCATACTTCCCGCTTCCAGCAAAATATTAGAAGTGCCCTCGCGATAAGATGGCAGAACGATACAATCCGATTCCGCTATAAATTTTCTCACATCTTTTTTTTCTCCCAGGTAGTCTATTACCCCTTCTTCTATCCAATGCTGTAACTGAGATTGAGTAATGGTGTTTGTCTTAAGGTTTTGCGTCCAGAAGGGACCTAAGACATTAAATACAGTTTGCGGGAATTTCTTTCTTATGCAACGTGCCGCATTAATGTATTCAAAAATCCCCTTATCTTTTATTAACCTTCCGATAAACAAAAAAATAAATGTTTCAGGATCTTTTTCTTTTAAAATACGGGGTTTGAATTTATTGAAGTCAACTCCCGAACCGGGAACCCTTTCCACCACACTGGGTTTCACAAATTTCCTTTCAAGGAAAAGATTCATGTCATCATAATTCTGAAAGAATACCTTTTTTGTTTTACTTAATGCATTTCTGTACAATCTTCGGGCAACACGGTACACAAAGCTTTTACTAATAAACAACGGACCAACGCCGGTAATATTAGTAATGGTGGGGATATGCAATTGCCGCGTTATCAAGTTACCCCAAATTGCAGGCCTTATGCTGAAAGTGAGGCATACATCAGGCTTGATTTTTTTTAGGGCCTTTCTTACATTATAAATGTATCTAGCCACTTTGAAAGGATTAAGGTTTCCCGATCCAACATTAAGAACCTTAAGGCCCATTTTCTCAACCTGTGGTACAAACTTATTAGTATGTGTAATAATATAAACTTTGCAACCTTCTTTCAAAAGCCTTAGCATTAAGCCTTCGCGCATAGTATATGTTGAAATGAGCCCATTTTCAATAACAGCAATTTTCTTTCCTTTCAGTTCACTACTCATTTCAATATATTTTTATTCCAAACTTCTATCGAAAACAAAGTCCAAAGAATTTTTGCACGCTTTTCGTCTGAAATTTTTACTCTTTTATTAAGAAGATTGCGGACAAAATTTTCGTCAACAAAATTTTTATAAAAACATTGGGAAGAATTTAAATAATCGCTTACCGGTTCCTTCAATTCTTTGTCGATCCAGCTTTTCAGAGGAATCTCAAAACCTCGTTTCGGCTGGTTAATTAAAGTGGCTGGCAAATATTTTACAGCAAGTTGCCGTAATAAATATTTAGTCGTTCTCCCTTTTATTTTGTACCCATCTGCAATCGAAGGGATATACTCGAGCAACTCTTTTGATAAAAAAGCGCTTCTGCCTTCCAATGAATTTGCCATGGTTGCTATATCCATTTTCACAAGTAAATCACTAAAAAGATTTATATCAAAATCAAGATTCATAATCTTTTCCAATCCTGATAAGCTGCTGCCAGCAATCTCATCAAAGTCGCATTTTAGTGGTTCAAGGTAATCAAACCCAGGGTCAATGATATACTTTGTATAATCCTCAAAAATATCTACGCCGGCTGACAAATAAATTTCAACATTTGATTTGGATGCTAACGAAGCTAACCGGTACAGGTAATTGTACAAGGATTTTTTTTTGTTTGCCTCCGGCATCCCGCTTTTAATAAAAGATGCACCTCGCTTAACCAAATAATTTTTTTTAAAAAAATCATATTTTGCAAATGGCACGTATCTTCTGTACCCACCAAAAAGTTCATCGGCACCGTCACCGTTAAGAACAACAGTTACATATTTTTTCGCTTCGTGGCTTACGTAATAACTTGGTATTGCTGAACTGTCGAAAAATGGTTCACCGTAATTTGATAATATCTTTTCTATGTCATTCTTAAGATTGCTGAAGGAAATTTTTATCTCGGTATGAGAAGTGTTGTATTTCTCTGCTACAAGTCTTGCAAGCGGGGCTTCGTCATATTCTCCATCAAATGAAACAGTAAAAGTTTTTAGCCGGCTGTTGTATTTAGATGCAATCGCCGTTATAAGTCCACTATCAATTCCGCCGCTTAAAAAACTGCCAACTTCGAGATCACTCGATTCAATCCTTCTTTTTACCGCCGTGTGCAGGTATTCGTCTGTTCTTTGCAAATTCGCTTCAAAAGAATCTTTATTCTCCTTGCTATAAAAATCGCGGATATTCCACCATCTCGTTTCTTTAACTGAGAGAGAATTACAATCTATTACCAAAAAAGTTGCTGCCGCCAGTTCTTTTACTTTCTTATATGGTGTGAGTTGCCGATAAAAGGAGCCGAGCCTTAAAAAATGATAAAAATTATCCGGCTCTACATCCAGTTTTACCATTTTACTAAGGCAATTTAGTTCACTTGCAAACGCTATCATTTTGCCGTCGTCATAATAGTAAAGGGGTTTTTTACCCGCCCGGTCTCTTGCAATGAATAATTTATTTTTTATTTTATCATGAATTACAAGAACAAACATTCCATCGAGGTATTGAAGAAAATCTGTACCAAACTTGTCGTATAAAAGAAGTAAGGTTTCTGTGTCGGAAGACGTAATTCCCTTTAAGCCAAATTGCTCACGAACTTCCTGGTGATTATAAATTTCGCCATTAAAAACAATTACATATTTATCGCCGAACGACATAGGCTGTGCGCCTCCTGCAATATCAAGAATTGCTAGCCTTAAATGAAAGAGATTGACATTACCGTGCTTATAACCGTTGTGTTCATCAGGGCCCCGATGCCCCATAACCTTAACAACAGCATCGTAAGAAAACCCGGAGTTTACCGTTCCCGCAAGACCACACATTATTATTAATCAATTTTAAATGCGCAAAATAACTTTATTATTCGTGAATCGAAAACCAAAAAAGGATCCCTACGCTTGTAAAATTCATTATACCGAAGGCAATAGAGTCAATTGCTCCTGCTGCGCCATAGCTCTTGCTTTTTGCATAGTTTTCCTAAATGATTTTTCCTTTACTTTTTCAAATATGAGAAAGAGCGAGATCGTATAGAATGGCAAGCATGGAATTTTATAACGCACCAGGGTTCCAAAATTTAAAGTACTTGCACCAACAAAAAGTGCAAACACTAACGAAAAAAGAAAACAATACATAATAAGCGGATCTGTCAATATCAGTTTGAAAAAGGTTTTCAATCCACTTTTTAAAAGAACGTACACGGTAAAAAACAGCAAAATCAGACTTTCGATCGAAGCCAGTAAGGAAGATAATTTGTGCGATTCCCATAAAAATGGCCTATAGAAAGTTGTGAAAATTGCAATAGGCGCTAGCTTAATAAGACCCTGCAACGACCCATCAAATTCAACCCCAAGATCAAAATTTGATTCAGCAGTTTCATTTCCATCCATAGAGGATATCGCTCCGTTGAGATGTTGAATACTTTTTGTAAGATCATCAACGGCATAGCCTCCCAGTTCCTTCTCATACGAATTGAGCACAACTGTAAAACCATACATACTTCCGAAGATCAAGGCTGGGGCAAGCAGGTATTTAAGGAAGCGGTTCTTAATGCCTTGTATATTTTTAAGTATTATAAAAAGAATAAAAAATGGCAAATAGGAAATTAAAATGTAAACCTTAATTATTGCCAGAAGATAGCCAAATAGAAAAAGGATGATGGTGTTCCTGATGAAATTTCTTTTGTGAAACAACATTTCATATACAGAGTAGGTAACCCATCCAATAGAAGCAATACAAAGCGTATCTTTCAAAATTCCTGAGCTCCAAAAGACCAAGGTTGGAAAATATAAAATCCCAATAGCAAACTTCTTGTGCATGTGGGGATATTGTTCATAGAAAAAAAGGAAAAGTTTCCAAACACCACTGAAAGCGATACTTGCAAAAATCACATTGATAGCAGCATACCTTCCAAAAGTAAAAAATGATAAAACAGTAACGAATCTTGTTACCATGAAGTTTGCCTCAGACTTAAAATACCCGTGATTCCACGGATCCTTAAGCAGGGTTTGATCAAAATCTTTTCCTTTGCTAAAAATAATATTGAGATTATCCCAATCATTCAAGATGAGATGAAAGATGTTATTTCCTTCTTTTTGATATAAGCCAATGGAGTCTCCTGGCGATAAATAAACACTGAAGATTGAAAAAGCAAAGCATCCAAACATCTTTATCCAGAAACCTTGCCGATGATATTTTCTCAGAATGGGATCATCATACTTATTTCTCAATTTCCTGAAAAAGAGACTGGATGAGAAAACGAAAATTGGGAATAATATTAAATCTCCATAGCCCATTTAAAAGGTGATATTTTATTCATGTGAGTGTAAGTGATTTTGAAGGCCTTTAAATCCATCATTGTAGGGATGATGGAGCAGGTTCAGAAAATAACCCTTTCAAAATCTTTATTCTAAAAATTATATAAGTTCCCAAATTGTATTGTGTTGATGAAAGCCTCTCCAAAATAAACGGCGGCGTTGCGGTGTAATTACTTGCAAATGCGTCTCTCATAGGCCATAAAATAAAGCTCAGCTTTTTAAATTTATTGGTTTTTTGAAAGATAACAACCGTTCCTGCAAACGCGATTAAAAAGACCAGGTACATTGCCAGGGCAATAAATTTGCTCTGGCTAAATTTTGTTTTTAAAATAAAAAACCTGTTACGAACATAATAATACATTTTCCAATTGCTGCTAAAAGCCCAATCGTTTTTGTAGGAATAAGCGGATGCAGGGTGGTAATGAATACTATTTGTCTTTGTATAAAATGGTATTTTATTTTTTCTGATGATACGATAGTAATATTCGGTCTCGTCTCCCCAAATAAAAAGTTCCTTCTTAGGTAAACCCACCTTTGCAATAATTTTTTTATGAAGTAACGTTCCGTTAAATGGATGTGCAACATTCCTAATGACTGGCTCTTTTACTTCATTAATGGACGAATAATTGCCTGTTTTCCAAACGAAGCTTTTTTTATCTTCTTTATTGATTACTGCGCAGTTGCGTAAACATAATTCTTCGGTATCATTTTCTAAAAGTTTTTCTAGCGCATCTTCTTTCGGAAATCCATCATCATCCATCAGCCAAATCCAGTCAAAATCTTTTTTATTAGCCAGTTCAATGCCGGTATTAAAGCCGCCACCTGAGCCTATATTGCTTTGCGTAAAAAATTCAATATCATTTTGTTTTTTAAGCCAGTTTTCAGTATCATCGTTGCTGCCATTATTTATTACAAGAATATGATCTAACTTCCTGGTTTGGCCTCTTAATGCATCAATGCATTCAGATAATAACTTTTTCCTGTTATACGTCACCACTACAGCAATGACCTTTTCCATAGCTTTAGGATTTTAGTTTTCAAAAAATACAGATAACTAATACCTAACGTTTTTGGAGGGAAAGTATTGCCAAAGGAAGGAGAATTACAGTGCCCTTCAGCTTTCTATATTGGGAAAAATGGGAAGCCGATTCTTTGAAAGGAAGGCTTCTGAAAATATTCGCGAGAAATCCAGTGCCTCCCCGATAACATGATGCATGTCCATGTAACGGTAGGTAGCCAGCCTTCCAAGAAAAGAAACTTTTTGAAGAGAACTTGCTTTGGCCCGATACTTATCAAAAAGCTCTTTATCCTTTTTTAACCGCTTAGGATAATATGGAATATCTTCTGTGCCGGTTTCTTTGCTATATTCCTTAAAAATTACTGTTTTACTGTGTTGTTCCCAGGGAGTAAAATGCTTATGTTCTGTAATCCGTGTGAAGGGAATATTTTCATCGCAATAATTCATTTGGGTCGTTCCCTGGAAATCTCCGTGGTGGATTGATGATTCAAAAGTGACCGTTCTGTAACCAAGCCGTCCGAATTCAAAATTAAAATATGCGTCGATGGGGCCCGTGTAAAACGCATGATCGTATTCACTTACAGGTTCTGCGGAATGGAATTTTTTGTTCAAATATATTTTCGTTGAAGGATGGTCTAACAATTTTTGAATCAAAGCAGTGTATCCATCCGCCGGAATACCCGTAAAAATATTGTTATGATAGTTATCATCGTAATTAAACCGTACCGGAATTCTTTTTAAGATGGAAGCAGGCAACTCTGCAGGCTCACAGCCCCATTGTTTTTTGGTATAACCATAAAAAAAGGCTTTATACAATTCTTCGCCTATAAAATAAAGTGCTTGTTCTTCAAAATTTTTAGGATCTGAAATATTTTTATCTCCTAATTGCTCCAGGAATATTTTGGCTGTTTGAGGCGTAAGGGTTTTATTAAAGAATTGATTTAAGGTTTGTAAATTTACCGGCAATGGGTACACTTTCCCGTTATGCATGGCCTTTACCCGGTGCACATAAGGCCTGAATTCAGTAAATGAATTCACATATTCCCAGATCTCTTTTTTATCCGTATTGAAAATGTGTGGCCCGTATTTGTGCACCATTATATTGGTTTCTTCTTCTCGTTCCGTAAAACAGTTACCACCTATATGGGTCCTTTCGTCCCAAACTTCGATTGTGCAATCAATTGTTTCCGCCAATTCACGAGCTAGCACCGCCCCTGAAAAGCCTGCACCAATTATTAGAAATCTGGACCTCATAGATGAGAATAGACAATTAGGGTAAAAACTGCTAAAAGTACAATAAGCAAATCAAAAGACATTGCCGTTATGTACATTATTTATATTTTTGCGCGCCATGAAAGCAATCTATAATAAACATCCTTTACAAATCGCTAAAATAACTGGGAAATCAATTTTTTTTCGACCTCGATTGAGATAATGCGGCTCTTATTCGATAATGATTATAATGTGAGCCCTTAAAGCTTATACTATCATTATAATAAAAAAATATAATTAATCTCCTATTTCACATTTTTGAATACCCGGTAATATAGATATTGGCAAATGGTAGGATGATACCATATTTTGGATTGACCTGTTACTTCAATTGCATTTATTTTATTTAGCATAGCATCTTCGATCGCCTGTAACAGGATAAATCGAATTTTAGCGATTTGCAAATAAGGATAGGTTATAAAATTATCCTGCTTTGTAGTATGGATAATATCCTGATATAAAACAGAACCTGTATCAACACCTGCATCAACCAAATGAACCGTTACACCGCAATTAGATTTATCACCTTTCGCCAATGCCCAATATCCGCCATGTACACCCCGGTATTTTGGCGTAATGCCGGTATGCGAATTGATAAATAAAGCGGGCGTTGAACCTAATATTTTTTTTGAAATTATCCTGGTACCATTAACAATAATAACATCAGGTTCAATCTTTTGAAGTAATTCGACTACAGTGTTATCGTTTATTGAATTGATGCGAATTACCCTGCTTTCACAAATTGGACTAAGGTTCAATTGATTTTCTACTATAACAGATTTAATTCGCTTCACCGCTAAACCCCTTAATATTCTTACAATAATTATTTGGAAAAGTATTTGGCCTAAGACATTTAGTAAGCCCAATTTTCTTACCCGTCGTCTTAAAAATTTCTTCTTACTCTCCTTTTTTTCAAGAATAACGGTATGCACAGAAAATTTACTATTTATCGCATGATAAATAATATTGGTTGAATTACCCTCTCCGGCCAGCATCACTATTTTTTTATCATTCATCTCTTATTGATTCGCGGACATATCCAAAAATTGTAACATTATTAAACCTGGATTAAAATTAGCAATCACACAAAAATGCTCATTAATTTAAGCGACATTGTAAAGTATTAAACCATACATTCTTTTGTAACTCTCTATAGCTTTTTCCAAAGAATAAAATTCATTAGCTGCAATTCTTATTTTTTGGGCATCAAAATTTGCTGCCACCATCACGTCCACACATTGAACAAAATATTCGGCATCGAATTTTTTTACAACAATACCGGACTGATATTTTTCAACAATTTCTGCCACATCACCCACCCCTGAGTTTGTAATAACCGGGATACCCATAGCCATAATTTCTCCATGTTTTGTAGGAGAAGACGATTTTTTTGAATAGCACGGCTTAATAAAGAATACGGAATACTTGCTTAAAGAAAGCAATAAAGGAACCTCATGCCTCCGCGCATTTCTCACGATTATTTTTTCTTTTGCAATACCCGCTTGCTTTGCCTTTTCCCAAATAACATGATGTTGATGAGGCGATATAAATAAAAACTTTGCATTCAAAATTCTATCAGAAATCTTTTTACACAGCAACAGCATTTCATCAGTAAGATACCATCCCCCTATAGAACCCAGGTAACTGATGATAAAGTCGTCTTCATTTATGCATAGTTCGTTTCTTAGAATATCTTTTTGTTTCTGGTCGCACTTTCCAGGATCAAAGAGCTCCATGTCCACACTACACGGAATTACTTCAAGGGGAATCTCTTTTTTATATTGCGGCCAGGCTTTGATTATTTTTTCGGCTGCATAAGTAAGACATACGATGCCATCGCTCATCCGCACTTCTTCGCCTTCTTTCTTTTTGAAATAGTTATAAATTTTCCTGTAAAAATAATTATTGTAATTCCACATGCCACCGTCAATCCTGCTATCAGCGTAAAATTCACGGATATCATTAAGAAACTTTAAGCCCATCTTTTTTTTCATCCAAAGGCCGATTAACGCTGGAACACCAGGCCTCGTGTGAACCATATCAAATTTTTCTCTCAAGTGCAGTTGCCTTGCTCTTCTTTTCAATATCATTATGTCATATATCGATGATAGCACAGGAGGCTTTTTATGATACTTTACCGGCACCCATCTTATTGGATAATGTTCCAGGATTTTGTCTACATCACTTTTGTGTATTTTAAATCTTTCAGGCTTTTCACAGCTTAGAATTGTAAAGGCATACCCATACCTTGTAAGACCTGCCAGGTAAGGTATAACCTGACTTTGACCGAGCGGATCGGTCATACCATCATAGGAAATAAAAAGTATATTTTTTGATTTAATCATTCTTAAATATTATTTTCTTCTAACCACCAATGCAACACAATAATCGCCCAAAGCCTGTTAAACAAATAATCTTTACCTAAAGCATAGTTTTTTTTAATTTTTTCCACTTCGGTGTAACGAAGAAGTTCATATTTATCAATGACATTCTTTGATGTATATCTTTCTACCAGGTACGAAAGATCTGTTTTTAGCCATTTTTTCAAAGGGATACTAAAACCCCATTTAGGTCTGTCAAATATTTGCTTTGGAAGGTAATCATATAGAACCTGCTTTAAAAGATATTTCATTTCGTTTCCTTTAATCTTTAGGCTACTATCGAGGTTGAATGCAAATTCAATAATCCTGTAATCAAGCAGCGGTACTCGTATCTCAAGTGAGTATTGCATGCTCGCCCGATCAACTTTAACCAGGAGGTCATCTGGCAAATAGTAATTAAAATCCCAAAGGGATTGTTCCTCCCCGGCTTTTAACTCCCGGCCAGCCCGGCTGTTATTGTTTTCATTTTCAAAATCAAATTTATTATCTACTAAAATGTTGGCTAATTCATTTTCGCTAAAAAAATATTGTTCCTGAGAAAAAATGTGAGTCTTTATATTTTCTTTATTGTTATATGCAAATAAATTTCCGGCCCGCCTGTATTTATCGTTCATTAGCTTAGAGGCATAATACAACGGTTGCCTGATAACAGAAACCCATTTTCTATCTAATTTTTCAGCCCAGTTATAAGCACCATACCCCATAAATAATTCGTCGCCTCCATCGCCACTCAATGCAACTGTTACATGCTTTTTCGCAAGCCTGCTTACCATCATAGTTGGAAATGCCGATGAATCTGCAAAGGGCTCATCATATACCGGCAAAAGATCATTGATTAACTCCATAACTTCTTTTTCCTTTACGCCAAATTCATGATGATGTGTTCCCAAATTTTCTGCCACCTTCAAGGCATATTTTGATTCGTTATATTTTCCGTCATCAATTGCTATACTAAAGGTGTTAATTTTCTTATTACTTACTTCTGAAGCAATGGCTGTTACCAGGCTGCTATCAACTCCCCCGCTAAGAAAAGTTCCGATTGGTACGTCACTTATTAATTGCTTTTCAATTGAGTCAAATAGTAATCCTTTAAGTTTCTGTTTAGCTTCTTTTTCATCCTTCAACGGATTTTTCTCAATTCTCTTTTCCAGGCTCCAGAAAGGGATCGTGTTATTCAGCGGTTGATTAAAATGATTTTGTGTTATATCTATTTGCAGGAAATGAGCTGCCGGAAATTTTTCGACATTTTCAAATATTGTAAGCGGTTGAGGAATAAATCCAAGGTGCAAAAAGTAAGGAATAGCTTTTTTGTTTACAACAAGCTGTCTTTCTTTTATTGATTGTATTGATTTTAACTCTGATGAAAAAATAATTTCATTATCAGAGTAATAAATGAACAAAGGCTTAATACCTGCATGATCTCTGCAAAGGGTTATGACTTTGTGTTGTTTGTCATAAATAGCCAGGGCAAACATTCCATTGAAATCCTTAAAACACTGGACTCCCTGTTCTGCAAATAATTGCAAAATTACTTCTGTGTCAGAAGTTGTTTTTAGAGAAGTTCCTTTATCATTAAGTTTTTGTTGTAACTCTTTGAAATTATAAATTTCTCCATTAAAAATTATCACATATCTCTCGTCGGAAGAAAACATAGGTTGGTTTGCAGAAGAGGACAGATCCAAAATTGAAAGACGCCTATGGCCTAAACCGACTTTCTCATCATCTGAAAAATAAAATCCTTCAACATCGGGGCCTCTATGCTGAATTACAGAGGTTGCCTTCATAAGGGCAGCAGGCTTGATCGAATTGCTTAGAGAAATATAACCTGCAATACCACACATAATTTTAATTCAATTTAAATTGAGAGGGTCCAGAACCCTGTCATACACTTTAAAAAGGCTTTGCAAATACTTTTTTTTGGAATAATTATTTGTTGCGATTTCCTTTACTTTATCCGACATTTCCTTGAGATGAATGTGCTCATTTAAAATACTTTCAATAGCCTTTACAAAGCTCGCGGGATCAAAAGGGTCAAAAAATAAAGCATTCTCACGGGAAACTTCTCTTAGCACTTTAATGTCTGACAATAATAGTGGCAAGCCTATTGCCATTGCTTCTGCGGCAGAAACGCCAAAGCCTTCTATATAAGAGCACATCACATAGGCATCGTAATGTGGAAGTACTTCGTAAATTTTGCTATAGCTCCCTTTTAATTCAATCTCAAGACCGTGGTCAGTAATCTGTTTTTGCAGCATATCTCTTTCGGGTCCTTCACCATAAATATCCAACGATACGGAAAAATGTTTAAGCAATTTAAAAGCATCTATCAATACCTGGTAATTCTTAACGTCTTTGAGATTTCCCACAGCTACCAATCTCAGTTTCCCCTTGGGGCTTGAATAGTTAATTTTATTTTCAAAAAAATCTTCTTTAACAAAATTGTAGACCACCTCTGAATTGCCTTTCACACCTACTGAATTGCTAAAATCCTGTAATACCTCATATGTTGGAGAAATTAAAAAATGATTTTTTCTATAAGTGATTCGATCTAGCAGCAAGGTGTAGCCGCTATACCATTTCAACTTATATACTCCTGCCGTCATCACGGTCGCGAGGCTAAATATATAAGGTACTTTTTTACCACAGGCAATACGGGCCACGATACTACTCCAGTATAAGAATGAATGTACAAGCGTAACTTCATTATCCGAAATAATTTTCTTGAGCTTATTTGCGGCTTTAAAAAGATCTTTTCTGCTATTCATTTGCAGGCAGTATCTTTCTGCGCTAAATAGTTCCTGCTCTGTGAAAACATTTTCCGGCCTTAGTGTGACTATTATAATATCATAATGCTCCTGAATTTCTGCAAGTGGAGACACAAGCATGATTTCGGCGCCGCCTCTTTCAAGCGAATCAATTATGTATAGTATCTTCTTTTTCATAAAGTACCTAGAACAAACACCTAATTAGTAATTATTAAAATTTCTCCATTGCTTATAACGCTGTAATCCACCTAAAGCTCCTATAAGCTTATTATTAAGCGCTGAAAGAAATGAGAAATTCGGTAAAATAGTCAAAAATAATATCCAACCTTTTTCTGTAATGCGCGAAAACTCGAAAACATTTTTCTGCAATCCTTTGTAGTTCGTTTGCGCAAGTGGAATTTCCATTCCAGCTTTTATTGCATTAAATTCTGAGCCAAAACCATCGTAGATTCTTTTTAAAAAATTATGAATTTCCAACCTATCGCAATGATTGTGGTATAGCGTAATATCAAATACTATATAGATCGGTATACCAGATTGATTGAATTTACCGGCGAGATCAGCATCCTCACCCTGGAAAATCATTTTCTCATTGTAACCGCCGACATTATTAAATAATTTTTTATGCAGTACCAAAGAACCACTGCCAAGGGAATCATATTGATAAAATCCAGAAGCCGGCTGAGGTGAGTCTTTATGTAATCTTCCCCACAGGGTATGATAATTTGCCGAAAGTAAATACCTGCCAACTTTTGTTTCTGCAAGCTTACCTTTTAAATAGGGCGGATATTCCCAATTAATATAATAGACGGAAGTCGTATGACCCTTTTCTATCAAGTATGAATTAATCCATTCAATAACTTCAATATTGATCCACATATCATCATCCACAAAAAAAAGTATTTCTCCCTTTGCTTTGGATGCACCCAAGTTTCTCGCCGAAGAAGCACCTTTTTTAGGATTGTCAAAACACGAAATACGATTGAGAAGATACCCGGGAATATGTAAAGGAGCATCGCCATCATTTACCACAATTATTTCAGCATTGCTGCCCTCGATAGCCTCAACAGCTTTTTCTACAGTTTCCCATAGGATCTGCTCGCGGTGCCTTGTGGCGATGATTATTGAAATTTTAACTTCGGCCATTTTTGAAACCGTGTTTACATTTTTTGTTTACTTAATTGTTGCTTTTTACAGCGTAAATCATCCCGGAATGCAATAAGCTTAATGACGTTTCGATAACCTGGTAATTTGCTGACCTCAATTGAGCAACAATATTTACCGGCTTTATTTCATGCCATTCTATAAAATAAACATCAGGAATCGAAATGATATTTGCATCATACAATGATTCGATAATTTCATATTCGGCTCCTTCGGTATCAATTTTGCAAACGACGAAATGGTCTTTTACCTGCTCTTGAATTTTCAAAAATTCATCGCTTGCCGATTTTAGTTTCATCGCCTGGCTGCTAACCTTTGCTGCGACATAGCCTTCCAGTTTTGGTAAACCTTTTGTTCCCATTCTCCCCTTTTCTTTAGGTGAATATGAAACACTTATATCCCTATCTTCCTTAGACAGACCAAAATTATTCGCATGTATTTTGCCAGCGTATGTCTTATTTAGTTGAATATTTTGCATAGCCATTGAAAAAGTTGGCTTAAAAGGTTCAAAAGAAAATACCTTATCTACATTCTCTTTCGATGCAAAAAATAATGTCGTAATGCCAACATTCATTCCCACGTCAATCAGGGCTATTTTTTTCTGAGTGGGTGATATTAAATTATAAGCCCCTTCTAAAAACACCTCACTCAGGATAAACAATTCTTCTTCGTCATTTATCTTAAATTGGATTTTTTTATTTGATGCAATTATTTCATTGCTTTCATTTATAGAAAATGTGAAGCCACCCTTTTTTGATAACAGTACTGCATTCTGGTACCTTTCTAAAATAGGAGTTGCCTTTGAAACCGGCATTTCAAGTTTTAATTCCTTGAAGAATATTTTATCTCCATCAATGTCGTATTCACTCTTCTTAATATTATAAACAGCCATTTTGTTGCCGAAAGACGAAACCGTCTTTCCGAACTTTACTCCAAATAGTCTGAAGAAATTATGGATGAATATTTTCAATTCCATTTAGTTAACTTTTATATTATTCATTAATTCAAGATGTCCCCTGTATTGCGATAAATACGGTTTTACATTTTCATGCAAGTTAGGTGCTGGCTTTACTCTTATTTGATTAATATCAAGTAATTCTTTCCTTACCTCATCTATTACGCAAAATAATCCAATCGAATATTCACCCTCGACTAAATTCATATTTTCAACCTCGCCGATTAATATCAACTTGTTTTCTTCTCTCACAAAATCTTTAATGAATGGCCTTAGATCTATAATCGTAATTCTTATTCCTTTGGCACTATAAATTAAAAGGCAAAAATCAGTAATGGCAGGCGATTCATTGACTTTAAGGTCGAGGCAAATTTTAAAGTTTATATCATCTCCTGAAATTATTTCTGCTGGTTGAAATTTGCATTCCGTCAAATCCACCTTATCGGATAATGACAATTGATTAAAACTAAAATCCTTATTCTCATTTAGATAGTGCGAAATCAACTCTTGCGTTTCACCTTCTTCTGCCAACATTCCTTTTTTTAGAATAACTGCTTTATTACACAATTGTTCTATTGCATTCATGTCATGACTTACGAATATTACGGTTCTTCCGCTTTTACTTATCTCATTCATTTTACCAAGACATTTTTTTTGAAACTCCGCATCACCTACTGCCAGTACCTCATCAATAATTAATATTTCCGGCTCGAGGTGTGCTGCAACTGCAAAGGCTAAACGAAGTTGCATACCGCTACTATATCGCTTAAGAGGTGTGTCGAGGAAATTTTCTACACCGCTAAAATCTACGATAGCGTCAAAATGGGTATCAATTTCACTTTTTCTCATTCCTAAAATGCTTCCGTTCATATAGATATTTTCGCGGCCGCTCAATTCAGGATGAAAACCTGTACCTACTTCCAGCAGGCTGGCTATTCTTCCCCGACAAACTATTTTCCCACTTGTCGGGGGAGTTATTTTGCTTAATATTTTTAATAAGGTGCTTTTGCCTGCGCCGTTCTTTCCTATGATTCCTATACTCTGGCCGGGGTAAACATTAAAACTGACATCGCTTAAAGCAAGAAATGACTTATCATTTCCTGTTTTTTTCTTAAAAGGATTGGCAATAGCATCCCTTAGAGCCAGGTAACCATCCTGCTTTGCACCCAGTTTAAATTGCTTCGTAATATGTTGTATCTCTAATATTGGTTTCATAGCTACGCTAAGTCTGCAAAGTATGCTTCTGTTTTTCTAAAGGTATATATGCCAGTCAGTAATAATAATACAGCCACTATGCATCCAAACATTACAGCCTGCCAATCTACCTCAGCGCCTGTAAATATGCTCCTGCACAATTGTATGGAAGATGCAATAGGGTTGGCCCTCATAAAGCCATTAATAACAGGATTAGTAAATGCTTTAGAAGAATATAATACCGGGTTGGCAAATAATAAAAATTGAATCATAAAGGGAAGTAAATATTGGAAGTCCCTGTACTTTACATTCAAAGCCGATAAAAAAGTACCAAGGCCAAATGTTGTGACGATAGTTATAATAATACTTAGGGGTAAGTAGATAAATAATTTTACAATGCTCACATCCTGGTGATAGTAAATAAGAACAAAGGCGTAAATAATTAAGGCAAACATAAAATCAACCAAAGCGGTTAAAATAGCACTCATGGGTATTATGAGCCTTGGAAAATATATTTTTTTTATGATGTTGGCATTAGTGACCATGCTGTTTGCGCTATTTAGCAAACCGCTGCTAAATATATTCCATATTAATAATCCGCTTATTGCAAATACAGGGTAAGGAATGCCATCGCTGCCTGCATGTAAAGCCTTACTAAATATTAGTGTAAACATCAACATCATTACCAACGGCTGTAATATTGCCCACAAAATTCCGAGGGCAGCCTGCTTATATTTTACCTTTACATCTCTCCATGTAAAAAAATAAAATAGCTCCCGGTATTTCCATAATTCACCTAATCCGATGGAAAATTTATTCTGAGGTTTTATTTCGTATTCAATCATTACCGGAGTTTTGGAATATTAATTCTTTCGTCAGGCTGGAGTACATAGTATATCAAAATGACAGTTGGTAAAATTTGTATTCTCATCCACAACAGTTCCCATTGCAGCATTGATAATTTTGTAATCAAACTCAATGATTAATTCAATGATATCTTTAGCAGTTTTACCTTGTTCACGAAGATTATTATCATCCAGTTCAATAAATAGTGCGGGCCTGTGTTTTAAGATGGTCTCTTTGCCTCCTGTCAATACATTATATTCGTAACCTTCCACGTCAATTTTTATAAATGATGGAGGAGGAATAGAAAAATTCATCATGCTGTTATCAAGGGTATCAATTTCTACAGCAGTCTTTTCATAAGAGTTGTTTTCCCCATTTTCTTTTAGCAGGCGTTGCATGCCACGGTTATTTGTATTAACATTATAGAGAAACGCTGTAGTTTTCTCGTTACCGAGACCCTGGTTTATCAATTTAATATTGTTGAAATTATTTAGCGCGATATTTTGCGATGCGTGCTGGTAATTATATGGGCTGGGTTCAAATGAAAAAACTTTCCCTTGCGTCCCAATCTTTTTTGCAATGCCTAAAGTGGTAGCTCCTATATTGGCGCCGATGTCAATTACATTCATCCCTGGCTTTACAAAATCAAACAAGACAACCTGTGCTGGCTCGTCAACTGCGAAATAATTTGAATGTCCGACCGTATCGCTAACATCAAGTCTTAAATTAATTCCGTCCACCTCAACTTTACGAATAGATCCGGGGGAATATAAATAATTCGGGGGAATAAGCTTTGCAGCGAAGGCATTCAAGCTGCTGTGTCTTGTAAAAACCGGCAGCAGTTTATCAATTCGGGAGACTATAAAAAACCTCCTGAAGAAGTTAAATAATTGCGTTTTTGCAGAAATCTGCAAGTGATAAGGTTTAGGGTTCATGTGTGTAAGAATTCTTGTTCTGATTAGGTAACGAATTTTTTGCCGGGAGATTGTGATTCCTGATCATAAAATATTTCCTGCAGGGGTATTATATTTTATTACGATTTGGTACGATTTTGAATATGGCTGCCTTTCAAATGGTTTTCGCACCCTATTTGCTCAATCTGTTTTCTATAATCATATAAGAGTATGAATGTGGCATAATCATTTCCATACTATATTTGAAAATTAAGTTAACTGATGTCTAAAAGCAGGACCGGTTTAATAATTAAGATTATTGATATATGGATTTTAAAGAGTTGAGAATTGGATATGTGCCTTATTTGCCAGATTTATCACAACCCGGAGACCGCCGTCGGTTTCCCTATTTTGCAAAAAGGAATAACGTCCCATTTGAAATAGCAGATGATAATAGGGTTTATGATATAATATTGGTAACTGCTTCATCTAATCTCAGTAAATGGCTAGCCTACAAAAAACAGCATCCTGAAACCAGGTTTATTTTTGAAATGACTGATAGCCTGATCTTTTACTACGATACTTTTACTACCCTGTTTAAAGGTATTGGCAGATTTATGCTCCGAAAGGAAAAGACATTGTACATTAATTACAAAGAACTTCTCATTAAATGGCTGACGATCGCCGATGTTGTAATCTGTTCCAGCGCAGAGTTGAAAAAAGTTATTGAAAAATGGAATAACAATATTTTTATAAGCCTTGATTATTTCCAAAATGAAATAAAATTTGCAAAGCAAGATTATAATATAGAAGGAAAAATGAAATTAGTATGGGAAGGGCAAAGTGTCGTATTTCCGCACTTGCTGTATTTTAAAGACGTGTTTAAAGCCGTAAGCTCGTTTTGTGAACTTCATATTATCACCGACGAAAAATTTCCCTCCTATGGAGGTTTAATAAACAAAGATGTGGCACAAATTATCGACAAATTGCCAATTAATACGACATTCCACAAATGGGAGCTTTATAATAATTACAGGGAACTCAGTCAATTTGATTGTGGAATAATTCCGCTTAATAAAAAGAACACTTTGGCATGGCACAAACCTGCAAATAAGTTAATTTCTTTCTGGTTTACCGGTCTTCCGACAATAGCTTCCGATACACCTGCGTATACAGAAATGATGGATGATGCGGGGGAGGAATTTTATTGCTCCAATACTAACTCATGGATAGCAAAGATCAAAGAAATAAAAAATCTTAAACCAACCGAAAGAGAAGCCCTTGCCAAAATGAACTTGAATTATGTACAAAATAACTATTCTAACAAATCACTTGATTTGATTTGGTGCCAGGTTTTTCGAAACATCGCTTTGATTTAGTTCAAGAAATATATTTTTTGACAATTATCCCCATTGTTATCCAATATAAAAAGTATGTAATTGCAAAAGCATAAGTAGCACCGATAAGTTGGAATTTTGCAATCAAAAAATAGGACAGTCCCACATACAGAAGGGTAAATAGTATTTCAGTTATTATATAGGTTTGAGTTAATGCTTTCGCGATAACTACATAAGTTAATAGCCAACTTCCAATTTTAAAAAAATCGCCTAACAGTTGAAAAGCAAACAAAGGCTTCATAGGCATAAATTCCTGCGTATACAAGATGTGAACAATCAAGGCTCTAGATATCCATATACTAAATGCAAGTAAACCTACGACTGGCAGGATGATTTTATATCCTTTTAAAATTTCATTCTTCAATTCGGATTTAGATTGTATTTCTGATAGCCTCGGCATATAATAAACGGCTAATATAGTAGTAATAAACCCCAGATAAGCATCTGAAATTTTTATAACTGCTTGCCAGTAGCCTGCCTGCGCCATCGATAAATCAGTTATTAGTTTATCTCTCACAACTATTTGTACAGCAGGTGCCAAAAACCCCGCTACTATGGTCATAAATGAGAATCGTGAAAACATTATGAGAACTCCTTTATCCCAGGATTTGAAATTGGGTTTCCAATTAATACCCAACTTTTTTAGAAAAAAAATATTGATAAAAAAAACAATAACCGCGGTACTCATACTTGAAAATAGCACACCCAATATTCCAAATAAATATGCAAATATTACGGTAAATACTATACCGGTTACTGAAGTACATATATTAATAATGGTAAACTTTTTTATTTGTTTTAAACCATTTAATATGGCAAGAAAAATGATGTTGAAAGATATAGCCATTAATAACAAACCAAATGAAAAATAAACAATCCAAAAATCAGCTTTTTTAAAAGCCACCCTGGATAAATAGCCACTCGCACTCATTACAAATAACGAGAGTATTAATGAGCTACAGAAGACAATAACGACGGCAGTATTAATAATTTTTTCCTTTTTAAGAGAGTCATTTTTGTATTCAGCCAGGTATTTGATCACTCCCGTAGCAATAGCACCCGTTGACAGCATTGTTAAGATCGCCGTAGTATTTTGAAACTGTCCCAGGTAAGTCATGCCTTCCGGGCCAATTTTCACAGCTACTACTTTCGTAACGATAAACCCACTCATGAAAGATATAGCCGTCGATAAAGAGGTGTAAAAACTCGTTTTAATTAAATTCAAAAGATGGGATATTCATAATTTTATTGTGCTAAAATAAAGAAGTGCTTTACGACTTATTTTAAAATTATTTTTCAAAAAAATCATTAATAACTTCAGAGATGTAGAAAACATTTTTTTCATCCATTCCTGGCCATAAAGGAAGGCTCAAACAAGTTGATGCAATTTCATCTGCTATTGGAAAATCACCAAGCTTATGATTTAAAAAACTATACGCCTTTTGTTGATATGGAGGTATCGGATAATGTATAAGAGTTCCAATTCCTTTTTCATGTAACCATACCTGTAATTCATCCCTTCTATTGGTCCGTATCATATATATGTGGTAAACGTGAGTAGCATTTTCTGCAACTAGTGGCAATATTAAATCGCCTATGCCTTTCAAACTATCGTTATACCAGCCGGCAATTTCCTGGCGCATCCCTGTCCACTCTTTCAAATATTTTAGTTTGACTGAAAGAAAACCTGCCTGGCATTCATCAAGGCGCATATTATAACCAATTACTTCATTGTAGTATTTTTTTTCTGAACCATAATTTCTGAGTATGGAAGCCTGTCGTGCCAGTTGAGAATCGTTAGTAGTTATAGCACCTGCGTCTCCCAATGCACCTAAATTTTTACCGGGATAAAAACTTGTTCCATTTATATGTCCCCAGCTTCCTGTAAGCTTTTCGTTATAACAGGCACCTTGCGATTGGGCATTATCCTCTACCACATAAACATTATGTTTTTCGGCAATCTTCATGATTTCCTCCATTTGGCATGATTGCCCATATAAATGTACGGGCATAATCGCCTTTGTTCTGGAAGTAATAGCAGCTTCTATTTTGGATGGATCAATATTGTAAGTATTAACATCGGGTTCTACAAATACAGGAGTAGCACCTACATATGAAACTGCTAAAACAGTAGCTATGTATGTGTTAGAAGGTACAATTACTTCATCACCAACCCCTATAGCCAATGTTTTTAGTGAAATATGTAGTGCATCTAACCCATTGCTTATGCCGACACAACTTTTTACCCTATTAAATAAAGCATATTCTTGTTCAAATTTTTTAACCTGATCTCCCAGTACATACCACTGATTGTCAAAAAAAATTTCGAACGCCTGTAATATTTCGGCTTTTATTTTTGAATTTACCGATTCAAAAGACAGATATGGGACAGGCATAGCTCAAAATATTTTGATTAAAACTGCATGCCCATTTAAATTATGAAGCATTATTAAATCTTCCCGCGGTGCTAATTCGTTATTTACCAAATCTGTTACTCCTTCGCAAGCCGCAAAACCATAGTCATCAAAAACTACAATACCACCTTTTTCCATTCGTTGCCATACCCAATCAAAAATATCTTTTGCAGATTGGTATACGTCAACATCAATATGGCAAAATCTAAACCTTTTATTTTCTATCTCTGAAGAACTTTCTTCAGGAAAGATTCCTTTGAGAATGGAAAAATTTGATATATTGAGTTTCTTAAATAAAGTCAAGACTATATCCATAGACGTATCTGCATGCTCTCCTCCAACATAACTATTGTCTTTGGGACCTGCTTTAACTACGCCTGTAAAAGTATCGCATAAAAAAACAGTGGCGTCCTTAGCTGCAACTGCTAATAAACTTCCCGTTCCCCCTTTATAAACTCCCACCTCTATCACATCTCCTTGCAATTTATTCGTTTGTTTTACAAGATTCCATAATTCATAACATCTGTAAATATCAACAAGAGTATGGTTTTTGGAAATTTTATATGCTGTTAAAAATTCCTCATCCTGCAGCCACGGACTGTAAGTAGCTTTAGGCAAATTATAAAAGTGTTTATAACGATGGCTTAAAGATCTGTCCTTCCATTTTTGCAGATAAAAATGATAATTTTTTATTGAGAATAATTTATTCATTACAATTTTATAATTGACTATAACTAAAATGAGGCTATTACGTAAATTTCAGCCGCAATATCAGGATATCTTTCTCCAAGTTTCATAAATGCTATTAGCATCTCTTTCGTCCAAGATTCATTTATCTGTCCATTTGAAACAGGTTTTAGCCAGTATCCGCCATAATTAAGAACATGTAATCCGGCTTTCACAAAATCGCTCCTAAAAGATTCGGGATTATAGATCCGGCGGTGACCATGATGGTAATCCAAATCACTCATAGCCTCCTCAGAAAGTTGAAGGCCCATAATAACCGACGCTTGCCTGTGCAGCGATCTGCTATTTGGAACAGCAGCTAAAATTACTCCATCAGGTTTAAGCCAATTTTTTACCAATTTTAAAATTTCGACCGGATCATTCACATGTTCTAAAACATGCCCCAATAGAATATTTGAATATTTTTGCTCAGGTTGATAATCTTCAAATAAACAATTAATCACATTGATTGACGGAAACTTAGATTTTAGTTGATTGCAAAAAGCCTCCGACCCTTCAACGACAGTAAGATCCTCTACAGTTTTTGACAAACACTCCGTCATCAAGCCTTCTGCAGGTCCCAATTCCAAAACATTTCCATCCTTTAGAAATCTTTTATACACTTCATAACAATATTCAATTGTCAAGCTATTTGCGAATGTAGTGTATAAGGAATTTTTCGCAACTAATTGAAGTCGTTGTCGTTCACTAGTCATGTTCAATTTGGTTTAGTAAAAAGGTATTGACGTTGTCGAAATGTTGTTTGCAAGAAACATTATACAAGCCGGATTGTACTCCAGCAAAATCAATTTGGGCTAGTTCTGAGGCGTTACAATCCTCTTGGCTGTCACTTACGAAAATACAACGCGGATATTGTTTCTTGTAAAGTTTTAAACTTTCAATCTTTGGGTTTAGCTTCGAATGGCTAAGAAAATTGTATTGATCAAAAATGACCGAAAAGCTAAAGTTTTTAAATTGCTTTTCAGCGGAATGCAGGTTACTTCTCAATGAAAGCAAAATAAATTGAGAGTCTATTTTTATTTTTAGCCTTCTCAACAATTCAATATTTACAATTTCAGTGTCATATTTAAGATATTCAGCATCTTCAATTTTGCTTTTCCAAAATAAAGGAAAATCATTAGACGCCAGGGAAAATACATTCTTAATGATTTGTAAATTTGACCAACTCTTTGTTTTACGAATATTCAAATATTCCTCAAAATCGATTTGTTTACCATATACTTTTAAGAACTCACTAAAAATATTAAAATGACGCTTTTTTGTATCAATTAAGGTATCGTCTAAGTCAAAGAAGATTGCGTTATATTTCATAAGCTATTTCCTCCCAATAACGAGTCATATAAATACTTTTATAGTTATTAATAAAATAAAGCGGCTTGTTTTCAAAATCATCTAAAATAAATTGAAATAAGTTTATACCGGCATACAATGTTGTTACGGTACTCGCACCAAATCTGGGATTACATTCTATACAATACAATTTATTATCAGCTGATTCTATAAATTGAATATTAATCGGTCCATAAAAATCATAAAGCCTAATGATATTATTTATGACTTCACAGAACTTATCATTCGGAATGGTATAGGATTTATAACAGATACCCTCTCTAATCTCATGTCTTACTCGAGGAACAATACAATATGCTTTTTTATCTTTAACAAACACATCAACTGTGTATTCCCTACCTGAAATGAGATGTTGAATTAAATAACTACTGTTGTTGATATCATCTTTCCCTAACAAAAACTTCATTTCCTTAGTTTTCCCTTTGTGTATTCCTCTACTGCTCACCCCGCGCAATGGCTTTAATATCCACGAATCTTCGTCCTTAAAATTCATTGTTTTCCATTGCTCGATAGAATACGTTTTAGGAGTCAAAATATTTGAATCTACCAGAAGTTCTGCAAAAGCATATTTATCATTTACAGATTTGACGGTCGAATAATCTGAAACGATTATAGAACACTCCAACTTTTTAAATTTCCCAACCTCCTTACTTAAAACTTCTATCTCATAATCATGAATAGGGATCAAGATTCGAATATTTTGTTCTTCAACAATTTTTAAAATCTCATTTAGATATTTAGAATCAGTATTTAAGGGAACTTTGAAAAATCTATCTACAAGGGATGAACCAGCAATTCTATCACTGTCATTTATATCAGTTCCAAAAATTTCTATATTTTGTCTCGTTCCTTTAATAAATTTTATCACACCTATAGAAGGCGTTGATCCTATGCTCGTTACTAACACTCTCATTTATTTACCGATTTTAAATCCCATAAACTCGCCATAATTTCTTATATAATCTTGTTCAGAATACGTTTCTGAAGCTAATACCAAACATATACAACCGGAAGAAAAGTTAACTTCATACGCCCAAATCTGGGGCGGAATGTATAGTCCAAGGTAGGGTCTATTTAACTGTACTTGTTTTTTTACTACACCATCGTCCAATAAAACTTCAAACGCACCGCTCGCAGCAATCAAAAACTGGTGGCAGGTTTTATGTGCATGAGCACCCCTCGATTCTCCCCCAGGAATGTCATACAAGTAAAAAACTCTTTTAATGTCAAAAGGTATTTCAGAGCTATTATTTATTGGCGTGATATTACCATTCCTGTCCCCAATTTTCGGCAGGTAAATAAGAGCGCAATCAAATACTGATGACTTATTCATTATTCATTACTTTATAAGTCTTATAATCCCGTATGTAATCGGATTTTTCAAACTGCATACTTGAAAGATGCAGGCCAAGAGAATTGGTTGAAAAATTTTCCATGTGGCGCCAGGTTTTAGCCGGCACAAATAATCCATAGTAAGAACGGTTGAGGCTAAAAACATCTTTCTTTCCGTTTCGATTTGTGATTACTACATCGAAACTACCACTCAAAGCAATGATAAGTTCATGCTGTTTGTAATACGCGTGGCCACCTCTTTGTTCTCCGCCGGGAATATCGTAAGTCCAAAATACGCGCTTTATTTCGAATGGAACCTGGTCCGGCGATTGTAAAAAAGTAAGATTCCCTCTAGGGTCTGCTATTTTAGGTAATTGAATTATTTTAGGAATATTCATTGAAAATTATTTGCCCCGGCAGGGCTATTTTATGAAACGCAAATGTAATACTTAAGGTTTTCAGGAAAATATTTTCAATTACCTGACGATCGGTTTTTAATTAATAATTTGTACCCTTCCACGGTTTCTTTTATCTCTTTAAAATTTCCTTTCAATAATAAAAAGCCGGTTCTCGTGAAAGGTTCTATAATGCATAACGAAAACCATACAACTGCATATCCCCCATATCTAAAATGTTTCTGACTATATTGTAATTTGCTGCGTAAATTTAAAAAAAGGCGAAATGCTTTGACGGAATGAGTAGTTCCCTGCCCACTATGCGAAATTGAAATGTTTGAATTGAAATAGGATTTTCCCCCATGTTCAGCCAGTCTTTTGGAAAAATCAAGCTCTTCGCAATACACGAAAAAACGCTCGTCAAAATACCCCACTTTTTCAAAAATAGAATTGCGCATAAACATAAAAGCACCCATTACCTGGTCAACATATCTGCTTGTTTTATGATCCCAATCAGCCATCAGTAAAGCCGGTTTAAAAATTTTAGGGGCTATCTTCGATAAACCAAGGGCGTCATAAAAAAACCGTATTGGAGTAGGAAATCTGGCACAACTTAAAGATATATTTCCATTATCATCAAGTAAACTGCAACCTAAAATATCTATCTCCTGATGGGCGTCCATAAAAGATTCACAATCTTGAATTGTTGTATCAGTTATTTGAGTATCAGGATTAAGCAATAAAACGTAATGAGAAATACATAACTTAAATCCCTGGTTACTGGCTTTTGAAAAACCCCGGTTTTCTTGATTTTTTATAATAATTAATTTATCGTGTTTATCAATTTTTTTAACTGAGACATCGGATGAATCGTTATCAATTACAAAAACTTTTCCAATAAGTTTTTCATTAAGTTTTGAAAAAACCGATTTTAAGCATTTCGATAGATAATCGCCACTATTCCAATTTACTATTACTATATCTGTCATTATTGATCGTAAATTCTTTTTTGAAAATCTTTAGAAAAACAGGAACCCCCTGCTACTTGAGTACATATTATTACAGTGATAGTAAGATAGTTGACTGCCATTGAATATTTATCATTTGATTTGTAGTAGTTCGTAGGGTTGAAGCAAGTCACCATAAATAACATTTAAATAAAACATCATTCCTGCAATAAGCACGACAAACCAAACATTAAACTTATTAAAAGGTAAATATTTTGCCAGGTAGGCATAATTAAAAACAGTTGCAACAGAAAAAACGTCGCTTATACGAAAAGCTATCGATGGTAAGCTCGAAAACAAAGAGAGTGTAAAAATTGAAATAATATTGCATTTTAAAAAAAAAATCAATTTTTTATCTGTTATTAATTCGTATTTAGGTATCGCGAACATCAGGTATATTGAACAAAGTATCTTCGTTAAGTTAACTACATTAAATACTTTTATATCATCGGCCAGGCCGTATTCAATAATAGCGCCATACGTGTTTAACTTTCCGCTACTGCCGCCTATTGAAAATACATCACCGACCAGATTAAAAAGAGGCATTTTTGCAAATCCTAAAAAAATGGACACGAAAAGCAATCCGCTATAGATAACCCTGTTAAAACTTTCTTTTCTTATAAATAACAATATTAGATACAACAACGCAGAATAATGAAATAAAGTTGCCAATAAAATCATCGCTGTATAAGCCTTGTAATTATTTTTAAAATAAAAAATAAGTGACAGTAAAAAAATCGATATGGCAAAGCCAATACGGATTTGCGTCATCTCGTGCAAAATAAAATAATGCGAAAAGTATAGCAAAATAACGAGGTAGGGATTGATCGCGAACCTGTCAAATACAAAAAATTTTATCGCTATACTCAGGCTGGCAAAGAATAGCATAATTGCCAAGCCATAGTTTTGTATAAAAAAGATTTTAAAGAAAATTACAACACCAATAAACCCTGGCTCATATACACTAAAATATCCGCCAGTGTCATCAGGAAGAAAGTCACGTATATGATCAAAGGCATATTGATAGCCCAAATAATCTCTTGATACATCCATGCCTCTAAATCCAGCAAGGGAAATCAATGAAATACCTACAAATATAAGAACGGCCCTGCTGTGAAATGGGTTCAACTCATATTCTATCGCCAAAACAGTCAAACAGATAAAATATATATAGTATATGATCATTACTACCAGTTAGTGAACTTCGGTCATGCAAAACAAATCTTTTATCAACATTAAGATTGTTTTAGCTCCCGAATATAGGCGTCCAGTTTTTTTCCAACTGAATCCCAATTAAATTGCTGTACATCTTTTAATGCCTGATGTACTTTTTGTTCCCTTCTTTCAGTGTTATTATAAGCGTTCTCAAAATTCCTTACAAGATCTTCCACACTCTGGGGCTCTGCCAGCCAGGCATTATCGTTGCTAGCAGGATAGTATTGTGTAGTTATCAATGAAACACCACAACCCATTGCTTCCGCTACAGGATAATGAAAGGCTCCCATTTGTGAAAATCCAGCGCAGAAATAAAAATCCAGCGTCCGATAATAGTCTGCCAAGGCATCATCTCCGTGTGGTTGGAAACAATATACATCATCATAACCCCTGAAATCATCTATATTCCCAAAAGCTATATGCAGCTTCATACCGGGATATTTTTTCTTTAGTTTTTTATAGGCCTGTAATACGTACCAGGTACCTTTTTGTGGTTCTAATCGTCCTACTGTTCCAATAATAATTTCATCTTCCTTTTTAATTTTCTTTGTTTCAGACGGATAAAATTTACTAAAATCAACCCCCGGATACAAAACCCTTGAGGCCTTTAGTTTCTTAAAATTCAAATAAATTTCAGCATTTACTACAGTAAATAAATTTAGTTTATAAGTAAACCCGGAAAGGAACTGCAGAATTCTATTTCTAATCCCCGGCTTCATTTGATAAAATTCCGGCTCATAAGCTTGCACATAATACAGCGTTTTATGAGCAAGACCTGCTATTTTGATGGGAATCGTTGTCAATGAATGATTAGCTATAATTAAGTCAAAAGATTTTGGGTTTAGCTTTAGGAGTGCTCTCGTCAAAAGTCTTTGATGAGAATAGGCTGTTGACTTTTGGGGTTTAGCAAGATCAAACGGCCTTAACTCGCCATTTTTATCAATGCATAAAATTTCAGCTGTGGTCGGGAAATACGGCTTTTTTATTGTGTCTGCGTTAATGAATGTTACAGAATGACCGAGCTTTATCAATTCATCTGCCAAGTTAGCCAATACCCTGTAGCCCCCAAACTGACCAAAACCTAATACTGGTATTAATATTTTCATCAATAGACAATTAAAGAAATTAGGCAATTATTTTATTTGCATTCCAGAGATTCGGCTAAGCTTGTAAACTCTCAATAACCAAAGAATAATAAGTAATAAAAAGCATGATACAACTGAGAAAATAATGCCTGTGTTTAATTTACTTATTTTCAATTTTTCCATTGGGTAATCCGCCGTATCTATAATCTGCATCAACGGTATTTCATTCAAATATTGAAAACGGGCTAATTCGAGATTTTTGAATAATTCACTATAAGCCGTTCCATACACTTGTATATTTGCCTGCTGTTTAATCACAGGCACATCTGCACCTGAAAACGCGGGGTTGACATTCACGTCTTGCACATTAGCTTTTTTCTGGATACTGGAGTTGAGATTTCCTTTCATATTAGATACCCTTTCCTCCAATACATCAAGAGTTTCTTTTGCCTTTTTAGTTCTTATTTCGATATAAAAATTGTTAGTTTCACTGACTATTCTATCAGTAAAGTCTTTGGTAAACTTTTCATCCGGGCTGGTTACATTTACCTCAAATATACTCAGCTTCCGGTCTGGTCTTTCTGCCTTGAGATGATTCTTTGAGAATTCCAAATAGGTAACATATAGAATACTATCTTGTTTGTAAGTGAAAGTCAATCTAGCTTGTTCCGGCGGGAAGTGGATGTTTTCAGTTTTTTGACTTGATTTGCGCTGTTTTGATATTTCCAAATAATACTCAATCAAAGTAAATGGCCTGTTATTAAAAGTGTCTACTGAGAGAAATACCCTTTCCAGCATCCGGCGACTCTTCATTATATTCAGTATGTTGTCTCCCGCGAAAATGTCCTTTCCGCCACCGAAGTTTATTCCAAACTGTGATGCCAGATTTATAAAATTGCCTACTCCCGAGCCATTCCCATCATCCAAAGCAAAAGTTAAACGACTTTTGTAAGATGGCTGCTGTAAACCAGCGTATATTATTCCGGCAACACCTGTAGTTGCGCCAACAATAAGAAATATCCACCAAATTTTGAAAAGACTCCTTATAAAAACTAATAAGCTACTCAAAGGAGATACACGTTCATTGGGTAAATCAATAATTTTATCTTTTGGGTCAAGGGCCATAATGTTACCAATTTATTTTGCAGCTGTTATAACTTAATTACGTTAGCCACAATTCCCAAGGCTGAGACGATAAGCGCCCATTCCCCAACGCCAATTTTTTGCCTGTTACTTTTAAGTTTCGGAGGAATAAAAATTTCTGACCTTGGGGAAACAGACGGATAAGATTTAAACCATAAAAAGTGCTTTACCGATTCAGCCTTTCCATCTGGATGTATGACTAACGAACCATTTTTACGGGCATAAGCAGTAAAGTTTCCAGCTTGTTGAATATAATATTTGAGATTTTTATTCTCCTTAAACGGAACTATAGTTGGAAAGTAAACTTCGCCCGATATTTTTACCAGATTAGTGTTCCTGTCAACAGTTAATACATCTCCTTCTTCAAGTGTAAGATTTTCTGAGGCCTTAGGATTAGATAGCGCTGTCAAAAGATTTACGCTTATCAAGTCATAAGTCCTGTAAAGTTCATTCTTTAATCGTGGATTTTGAGAAAGGCTGTCATTATCAATATTTAAAATTCGTTGGAATAGTTTTTCTCTTTCTTGTAATGTCAGGTTTGATTTTATACTTCTTCTTATTGTAATAGAAGAGCTGTCTGCCGAAGCTCTAAATCCACCGGCTCTTTCAATCACATCACTAATTCTGTCTCCGCTTTTTTCTAATCCATAACGTCCCGGGCTTTTTACCTCGCCCAAAACTAACACACTACGCTGAATAGCATAGCCGGGGAGGGTTTTTACAATCACAATGTCAAATGGCTGCAGATACACTTCATTTTGAGATTCCCTGGAAGTTTTGAGGTTAATATTAAAAACCTCGCTTTCATTATGATTCTCCTTATCTATGTTGGCATTTTTTATTCTCCTGGAAATTTCAATAGTTGAGGAATCTCCGGATTCTGTCAATCCGCCAACGTTGAGCAGCAAATCGTGAAGTGTAAGATTCTCCCGCCACTGCACAATGCCAGGCTTTCTGACGTTGCCCTCTACTGAAATATAATTTTTGTCGTTAAATTCAAAAATTGAATGCACTGCGAGCGAATCATTCTTTCTGAGAAAAATAGTTTCGTCATAATTCAATACCGAATCAAGATTTATTGAAAGTATTGTGGGCATCATATTCTCAAAATACCTAAAAATCGAAGCTCTTTGTATATAAGCATCCGCAGTAAGCCCCCCCGACTTTTTGATTAGGTCCTTTAGAGTAAGATCAGTCGTAAGTTCATATGGCCCCGGGCGCTGCACTGAACCGGTTATATAAACCCTATTTGCAAATTCTTCCTGAAGTTTGCCCACAATATATTCATCACTTCCAGTGCCGATAAATGTACCGTAATCCGAAGCAGGCAGATCAATAATTCTTTTTGCCGTATCGGTAATTCTAATTACAGTCACAGATCCTCTGTAAGCGTTATCAGTAAAACCCCCTGAAAAGTTTAATAAATCCTTAAAAGTTTCGGTATCAAGTAATTCAAATTTCCCTTCACGTTTGACATTTCCGGTAAGAGTAACACGATTTTTATAATAGGGAATGCGAATTACATCTCCTTCCTGCAAAATAATTTCGTCTTTTTTGGTTCCCTTAGTTAAAAAATCATATAAATCAGCGGTCCTTTTTATGTCATTCCCCCTGATAACTTCAATAGCGCGATAGCTACCCATAGATGTTGGACCGCCGCATAAATAAAGTATATTATAAAGAGTCGTCAGCGAAGAAACGGTAAACGTTCCTGGCTTTTTTGCCTGTCCAATTACGGTGACGCGAATGCTCCTTATCTTCCCAAGTGAAACCTGGACTTTGGTTTGACCTGTATTAATAGCTCGATATATTGTTGAGGCAAGTTTGGATTGTATCTTTTTTCCTGCCTCTTCAATGCTCATTCCATTTACATATATTGGGCCTACATTAGGAATATAAACTTCGCCAAGTTCGCTCACTTTAAGATTATATTTCTTTTCGCTGTATCCATAAATTGATACTATAATTTCATCATCGGGGCCAAGGATATACCCGGCCGGGGCAGGTATTCTTAAATTTGGCTCGAATGCTATACTATTACTGTTAAACAATTCGGATCCAAATATGGTTTGATCATTTTTGAATTTTTGCAAAGGAACAAAAGAACCCGACGTATCAAACCTTTGTCGGCCATAAACTTCTTCAGTGGTATCGGATGAGATGCTATTTTGCTCATGAACCTTTGATTTGTTAATAAACTGGAGCCTGCTTCGTAGTTTGATTATTTGATCTTGAGGTAATCCTTTTTGAGCGGCTAATTTGTATAAATCTGTTTCTGAAATACCTGAATCAGTTGCCTTTTGAAACATATCCACTAATTCTTCATCGGTGTAGTTATCTATATTTAGGTTACTTAGATCGCTGGCTTTAAAAATATTTATTTGCGCATGAACCTGGCTACAACAAAATAAAGTAGTTATTAAAATGAATAAAGCGATCCCATTTATTTTCATTGATTTCTTCTTTTGACTGCTTTATTTAGAAGCGATAGGGTGGTTAAAAATTGCGTGCGAAGTTAGCAATATTTTAATAGCCAACGTTACGGAGCATCTTACTTTTTAAAGAACCAATTTACTTAATTCCATTATTCAATAACGGTGGACAGTTATATGATTATAATAAGAGAAATCAATTTAAATCTAATATCTCTGGGTCACGAATTTAAATTCTTTATCGGGCACAATGGCAAATAATCTTAAGTTTCAATATTTCTAATCAAATAATTTTATTTTTGGCGAATAATACAAATGATCAACACCGATCATCAGGCATCCGCTTTTAGCGCTTTGCTATACAATGATTAAACACCAGCCCCGGGAGAAAAAATTTCAATTTTAATTTAAATAAGATTAAGTGAGACGAATACCTTTTTTATGTCTGATCATTTTTGGCCTTTCATGCAAGAAATCTGTTCAAGTCAATCCAAACAGGTATTATGTTGAGGATTTTAGAAAGCCGGGCATGACAGATTACGAGGTTTTTAAGGCTGCATATGACAGTATTCCAGATAATTCTGAGCTACAGTTTGCAAATAGGAGCTATACATTTAATCATACCCCAGTAATTTATAAAAAAATTGATTTCTATGGCCCAGCTGTAATTACAAGGGAAAATCAAATTGCCTATTCGCTTAAAGACGACGCCGATCAAAATTCGACCTTCCTAATATTGAATTCGACTAAAGGAATAATTAACACAGAAAGAATTATAGTGTGTCTCAATCAAAAAAACGAGGGTGCAACCTCAATAAATGTGGTTAACAAAATAAGCGGGGACACACTATATCTGGAACAGCCAATGGGTGCAACTTTTGGGGGAGAAATTAATTACCCAGCTGGTAGTAATTTGTTTAAAAATATCAATTTATTTTGGGTTGTTAGTCCAACTTCATTTCCTGAGGTCGGTTGCAGATTTATCAATTTAACCTTTGACGGAAACAGAGAAAATAATAAAGGTTCGTACTCATGGAATCTTAATACCGCAATTTTAGCGATTAATAATGGTTACACATATTATAAAGATTGTAAGTTTTTGAATAGTCCGAACGAATCAATTGCCGGACATAACGCAGACATTGAAAACTGTACGTTTTTAAATTTGAATGGCAGCGCTTTTCATACGTCATTAGACAAGCAAATTGCAACTGAGGATCAAATACATTCTTATGTGTTAAATAACAGTTTTGAAAATACCAATCAAATTTCCAATTTGATAACAGGCCACAGTGAAGGCGCTATAACACATAGTAATTCGGGCGGCTACTATACTGCAACGGGCAATACTTTTAAGAATGTGGGGGAATCAGTATTGGGCATTCTATATCCATCTGTCTCAGTTCATGATTGGGGTACATCAAATATAACTTTTACAGGAAATACAATTGATGGTGCCAATAGAATGGTTTATGGAATTGCGTTAATACCGGGGACAATTCATGACGTAAAAATTGAAAAAAATGCAATTTCGAATTTGACAGGAATTGATTGGTCTACGCAACTAAGCTACTGGCCTGGAATAATTTTAAAAAACAAAAGCGGCGAATGAAAATATGCACTATTCACAGAATTTTTTTCAATTTAGAGTCATCTCCCCAAAAATGCATTGGCTCATGCTTAGGGTAAGGATAAAAGCCTTTGTTTAGTTTTATTGATTGATCCCTTTCTTTGAGAAAGCTTTCAACCAATTCGCTGATGGTTATTGGAACCCCACTGCAACAATTTATTAGTCCTTCAGTATCTTTTTGAGCGGCGATTTTTACGATATATTCGGCGACTTTTTCCACGGGCAAATAATCTCTCTGCTGATCTCCCGCACTCATATTAAATACACTTGAGTTTTCAATAAGCGCTTTTTCAAGCTGGGAAAGGATCGAGTTTGGGTTTTGGCCTTCCCCGTACGTATAGAACAATCTTATCCATTTCAGGCTGAAAGAAATATTTAGTTGTAACTGCTCCAAAAATTTTCTTAAAGAATCTTTTGCAATCGCATAAGGATTGGTTGGCATAGCGGGTAATTTTTCATTTAATTTACCTTCCTTAAATCCATATTCGAAACAGGTGCCCGTAACTGTTATATCCTGCGCACCATTACTCACCAGGTTTTTCAAAAAAAAATAATGTCTGAATAAATTTTCCTCTATATGAAAAAGCGAATTATAATTAGGTAAGCCCTCCCAGGCTAAATGAATAATTGCATCCGGTTTGTGAAAAAAATCGTAGTAATTAATACTGCTTTCAAATTTTGACAAATTGAATGCTTTATATTCTACATCTTTAAACCAGGAAAAAGCCTTTGCTTTTTCTTCAACCGAAGAAGTTGCAATAACATGGTAGTTATTTTTCAATAGCTCCCTCACAACATGATTACCAATAAATCCTGTGGTACCGGTTACAAGTATTTTCATGAGCATTAAATGATTTGCAGTTCCGGAATTGGAATGACGAATTTTGCACCCCAATCTTTTGCATAACTCAATTGTTCCATAATTTCGTCTTTCAGATTCCAGGGAAGAATTAAAATAAAATCCGGCTTATCCTGCTTTAAAAAAGCTTCATTTTTTACCGGTATGTGGCTTGCTGGAAGAAATTTATTTTGTTTGTTTGGGTTTGCATCTACTACATAATCCACAAGGTCATTTTTTACTCCACAATAATTTAATAAGGTATTTCCTTTAGCGGCAGCGCCATAAGCAGCAACCCTCTTTTCTCCATTTTTCTGTTTTACAAGAAAAGAAATCAGGTCAAGTTTTACTTTTAATACTTTTTGAGTGAAGTCACGATACCAACCAAGATCATTCATTCCATTTTCATTTTCCTTAAATAATAAGGCCCCAACATGCGGTGAAATTTTTTTGGAACTATCCTCCTTATGTTTCGCAAATATCCTCAAAGATCCCCCATGTGTCGGCACTTCCTGCACATCGAACATTACAAGGCCCTGCGATTCAAATATCCGACTCACGCTATTAAATGACAGGTAAGAAAAGTGTTCATGATAGATGGTGTCAAATTGATTATTTTCTACAAGCTGCATCAGGTGTGGAAATTCCATCGTAATTACACCTTCCTGTTTTAATACAATTTTCATTCCCCTAACAAAATCTATGATATCGGGAACGTGCGCCAATACATTATTGCCTAACAATAAATCTGCGTTTATATTTTTTGCGTTTAATTGTTTAGCTAATTCAGTTCCAAAGAATTCGTTGATAGATTCGATTCCTTTTTCTCTTGCGGCCTCTGCTGTATTTTCTGTTGGCTCTATACCTAAAACCGGGATATTTTTTTGGTGAAAATATTGAAGCAAATAACCATCATTAGATGCGATCTCAATCACGAGAGATTTTTCATCATAATGAAACCGATCAATCATCATATTTGTGTATTTCTCAGCATGCTTCAGCCAGCTTGTACTATAAGAGGAAAAATAAACGTACTGATTATTGAAAATGTCATCTGACTGTTTATACTCATCAATTTGAACGAGAAAACAATTATGGCACGTAAAAACTTTTAATGGGTAAAATGTTTCAGGTTTATTTAATTCTTCTTCGGCAAGGAATGAGTTTGACGCAGGAGAATTTACAAGGTCAACAAACACATGATGTAATTCAGTTTTGCAAAATCTGCATTGCATAGTTATATTCCTTTAAAATTTTCTGACAAGTAAGGATGGCTTTTGTCTCTTTCTGAAATTTCATTTACCGCTAATGGCCAGTTTATGTCTATCATAGGTTCGTCGAATTTTATCCTACCTTCTGCTTCTGGTGTGTAATAGTTTGAGTGATGGTAAATGATCTCACAATCATCAGTAAGTGTCAGGAAACCATGAGCAAACCCTCCCGGGATGTAAATCATTCTTTTATTTTCGGCGCTCAATTCTGTCCCAAACCATTTCAGGAATGTTGATGAATCCTTTCTTAAGTCTATCGCGACATCGTACACCGAACCAGAAATGCAACGGACTAATTTTATTTCAACATAGGGAGGATTTTGAAAATGCATTCCCCTTAGAGTTGCCTTTTTTGCAGTATATGAATGATTCATTTGTACCCACTCCACTTCCAATCCAGCCTTTGTAAATTCTTCTTTACAAAATGTGCGGGCAAACCAACCTCTGTCATCTCTAAATAAATCGAGCTCCACAGTAAAAAGATCTTTAATAAAAGTGGAATTAAATATCATCTTACTTAAGCAGAAATTTTATCAAGATGCCTTCTTAAAAGTTTCAGGCGGGTAAAACGCTCTCCATCAAAATCCTTTTCGGAGAAATGTATCGACTTCAATTTTTCAAACAAATCCTTCATGCCCGATAGGAGCGAATATTCCAACTCAAAATCGGGTAATATTTTTGCCAGAAGGTCAAAGTTTACCCTGTAATCTCGTGGATCATTTCCAACCTCTCCGGTAAAAACAATTTTAGCAGAAGGGATTAATTGTTGCACTATATCTGCGACGTCTTTTACCTGGTAATTTTCTTCATTTGCGCCAACATTTATTGCCCTGGATCTTATTTTTTCCGACGGAGCTGACGCAAAGGCTACAAATGCTCTTGCTATATCCTTGCAATGAACCAGGGGACGCCAGGGGTGTCCATCGCTCATGATGCGAATATCACCCTTGGAAATAGCACAGGCAAGTAAATTATTTACCACGAGGTCTATTCTGAACACAGGTGAATAACCGTATGCCGTTGAGTTTCTTAAAAAAACAGGACAAAATTTTTCATCAGCCATCTCGGCGAGTTGCTTTTCCACATCTATTTTTGAAATTGCATAGGCTGTTAACGGATTTACAGGAGCAGTTTCATCGAGATCGTTGTTGACTCCCTTTCCGTAAATAGAACAACTGCTGGAAAAAAGAAATCTTTCAACACCGGCAGCTTTCGAAAGCTTAGCTAGATTTATAGATCCCTCCCGGTTAATGCTGTAAGTAATTTCAGGATTTAGATCGCCCATTGGATCGTTGGAAATAGCAGCCAAATGCATAACGCAATCATATCCATCCAGATCATCAACGGTGAGATTTCTAATATCTTTGTGCAATTCCTTGTCTGGACATACAGGTTCTGAAATCATTGCTTCTTCAAATAAATTGATATCACATCCTGCGACAAAATGACCCGCGTCTTTTAGTAAGTTTACCAGATGCGGTCCAATATATCCCCTATGCCCGGTTACAAATATTTTCATAATAATAGATTACCAGGTTTTCCATTTTGCCTGGTTGGATTCCCATAATTGCTCCAGTTCAATTTTGTCACGCATGGCATCCATACATTTCCAGAAACCATGGTGCTTATATGCCACAAGTTGTTGATCCCTTGCTATTTGTTCTAACGGTTCCTTTTCCCATTGGATAGCCTCCATATTTTCATCAAAATAGTTGAATATACCAGGCTCCAGAACAAAATACCCTCCATTTATCCATATATCCTTATCATTTGGCTTTTCCTTGAAGCGATTCACAACCGACTCCTCATCAGTTTCAACAGTACCAAACCTGCCGGGAAATTCCACTGAAGTAAGTGTTACGAGTTTTTTATGTGACTTATGAAAAGAAATCAGTTCATTAATATTTACATCCGAAACGCCATCGCCGTATGTAAGCATAAATGTTTCACCCTCTACGTATTTTTTGATCTTCTGTATTCTCCCGGCAGTGTTAGTATGCAAACCGGTGTCCACAAGAGTTACTGTAAAGGATTCTGTATTGGCGAAATGAACATCAACTTTGTTGTTTTTAAGCTCTACCGTTATATCAGAATTATATAAGAAATAGTTTAAAAAATATTCTTTAATATAATGGCCTTTATAACCGCAGCAGATTACAAAATCATTAAAACCAAAATGAGAATAGTTTTTCATGATATGCCATAAAATAGGCTTTCCCCCAATTTCAATCATAGGTTTTGGCCTAAGGTGCGATTCCTCTGATATTCTGGTTCCTAATCCTCCGGCAAGTATTACAACCTTCATAATAAGATATGAGACATTAAAAATTGATACAGATTAACTAAGTAGCTTGGTTATTTTAAAATTGCGCAAATATAAATTAAAATATGCGTGGGGGTAAAATACGAACCAGTAAGAAAATCAATGCGATTGAAAATATAACATCCATCAAATTAGTCCCATCAAATACTCTCCGTACCCGCTCTTTTCAAATTTTTTTGCCAGCACATTCAACTGTTCACGGTTTATAAAATTCATGCGGTATGCAATTTCTTCGAGGCATCCTATTTTGAATCCTTGCCTTTTTTCAATCACTCTTACAAATTCTGAGGCATCATGGAGTGATTCGAAGGTTCCGGTATCGAGCCATGCAAATCCACGATCCAACACTGCCACTTTCAATTTTTTATCAGATAAATATTTTCGATTTACATCTGTGATTTCATATTCTCCCCTTGGAGAAGGCTTGATGTTTGCAGCTATATCGACAACCGTATTATCATAAAAATATAAACCCGGTACCGCATAATTTGACTTAGGTTCAGCCGGCTTTTCTTCAATACTTACGGCAATATTATCTTTATCAAACTCAACTACTCCATATCTTTCAGGATCGCTCACGGGATATGCAAAAATAACTGCTCCATCAGGATCGGCCGATTTTTGAAGAAGATGGGAAAATCCACTACCATAAAAGATATTGTCGCCCAGCACTAACGCAACGGAATCTTTACCGATAAATTTCGCCCCAATTACAAATGCCTGGGCAAGCCCATTTGGCATTTCCTGAATTGCATAATCAATGCTGCAACCCCACTGTTCTCCATTACCTAACAGTCGCCTAAATTGTGCCTGGTCGTCGGGAGTAGTGATAATTAAAATTTCCCTTATACCTGCAAGCATTAAGGTTGAGAGCGGGTAATAGATCATAGGCTTATCGTAGATAGGCATCAATTGTTTACTTATTCCCATTGTTATAGGATACAACCTGGTTCCACTGCCACCTGCCAATATGATTCCTTTCATGTATGCTGTGTTTTAATAATAAAGTCTATCGCGTAATCTTCGCCCTTAGTACTCACACATTGATTTGGATTTAAATGCAAATCGGGCATTTAAAGTCTTATATTCTATCAATATCCTTTCCAAAAAATTGAGGTTTTTTTCAATATTCTTTCCAAAATTATGCGGGTGCCACCATAAATGATAGTTCTCATTGTGTTTTGCCGCATGCTGCATTGAGCGTTGTATTCTTTTAAAGCGCAAATTTTCCAAACCCCGAAGCGTGTAAGTATATGGTCTCAAAAACCTGCTTGCCTGAACATTCACGGGAGTAGTTAAATCCACAGGTTGAGAAGTAAAAGTATTATGCCCCGAAATATTTATATAAGCATCCGCCAACCGGATTAATCTAAGTAAAAAATGTTCTTTGTAAAACGGCTTGGGCTTGTAAAGCCAGTGTTTTTGATTACCCCGATAAAAATTAATTTTTAATGATCGGATAATTTTTAAATGCTTTTCGTCATACTGGTTTCGGGGGAACACAATACTACGGCAACTTTGTCCCGTTGGCAATTGCACATTAATTGCGGCCTCCACGTCATTCTTAAATTGCTGGTAAGTTTGCCCCGCTTCCAGCGTGTAATAATGACTGAACGTATGAGTGCCAATTTCCTGATGAGGTGTACTTTTAATCATATCAATACAAGATGGAGCAAAATGATATTCTTTTTTCAAATCGTTAGTAACGATATAATTATATGGATCAAATTGTTTACCTGAATAGCTGGGTAATTCTTTCGGAAATTTATCCAGTAATTGCTCTTTATCGTTAATATATAAAAAACCAACAATAGCCCATGTTGCATGAATCTCATATTTTTTAAACAATTCGAGCAACTTTGGTATAACTACGTGCACGTTACGAATATGCTCTTTATAAGAATCAAGAGTCTGCACATCCCTCATTCCCCAGTATAATTCAAAGTCTAAAGAAATGATGAAATTGCCGGGAGCACTCATTTATTACAAATTAATATCCTTTCATTTGTCTGTTCAAATTCATTCTATATCAATTATTAACCATGATATTGCTCCTTATAATAATTCTTATAAGCTCCGCTCGTAACATCGCTCAGCCATTCGCTGTTGTTCAAATACCAATCTATTGTTTTTGACAAACCTTCTTCAAACTGCAATGACGGTTGCCAGCCTAATTCATTTTTTAATTTGGTAGCATCAATCGCATAACGAAGATCGTGGCCCGCACGGTCTTTTACAAAAGTGATCAGCTTTTCTGAAGTACCTTTTTGCCGCCCAAGTTTTTCATCCATCTGCCTGCAGAGTTCCTTGATAATATCAATATTTTTCCATTCATTATGTCCCCCAATGTTATAAGTTTCGCCAGGCTTTCCGTTGTGAAAA
>JBBSBD010000019.1:0-44414 GCA_038251675.1 Chitinophagales bacterium
CAGTGAGATTGTCGCATTTTCGGGCATTGAAAAATTTATTGATACACCGGTAAAAAGGTATTCTTCCGGAATGTATGTAAGGCTTGCTTTCGCGGTTGCGGCACACCTTGAACCCGATATTCTAATTGTTGACGAAGTGCTCGCTGTAGGTGATGCTGATTTTCAAAAGAAATGCCTTAGTAAAATGCGTGAAGTTTCACAGGCAGATGGAAGAACCATACTTTTTGTAAGTCATAGCATGCAGGCCATTAATAATCTTTGCGATCGGGCTCTTTGGTTAGATCATGGAATAATGAAAGAGATAGGAAGAACATCGGTTGTGGTAAATAAATATATTTCAAATATTCAAAAATTAAACATTCAGCAAAGCTGGAATAACCCGGACGAGGCACCGGGCAATGATCTCATTCGATTTAAGCAGGTAGAACTAATACCTCAGCAGTTATCACCTGGAGCTCCTTTGGATATCCGGACTCCATTCACAGTCAAATTTCAATTTTGGAATTATCTTACTAACGCCCAATTAAGTTCTGGCCTTGTTCTTTTCGCTTATTCAGGGGAATGTATATTTGACCTCCTTTCGTCCATGGCTACCTGCAATGTTGGTGTAATCGAAGGAGAATGCAACATCCCGGGTAATTTTTTAAACGATGGGCCATATTATATTTCTATAAACGTTGTACGAGACACATCCATTCCGTTATTCAATTTTGAAGAATGCCTTTCTTTTGAACTGGAAGATTACCGCGGGGGCTTACAGTATTATGGAAAATGGTGGGGAGCAGTAAGGCCGCAGTTTCCATTTCAGCTTGTTCAAAAAGAGCTCAGCACTTAATAGGACATGCATGAAGAATTTCCAGCCATACGATATTATTCACATTCATCTTGAGCAGCCCAAAATTTTTACATTGCCATCGAAAGATGGCAATGGGAAGTATATTGTTGCGTGGTGGAAAGAAATCGCAATGGGGCAATTTTTTATTGAATCAAATGCCGAAATTAATGAAAAGGAATATAAGACGAAAATTGGGTCTGCAATAATCGGGGCAATGGAGTTTTATGAGAAAAAAGCGAATAGCGTTCCCATTGATTGGAAAACGTGGTTGCTATGTCACAATCTCGAAGATTGGCAAAGTAAGATGCGTGAAATCCTGGAACCATTTATTGCCAAAAATTTTCCAGAAACAGTTCCGATATCGGTTATCATTTGCACAAGGAACAGGGCTGAATCCTTGTACCGTTGTCTTAGCTTTTTAGGAAAATCTACTTCCAGGCCGCAGGAGATAATTGTTGTAGATAATGATTCTAATGATGACGGTACATATAAAATAGCAACTCAATTTGAGAATGTCGTTTATGTAAAAGAGCCAAAGAAGGGACTTAGCGCTGCCCGCAATACCGGGATAAAAAATGCAAAAACAAAGGTAATTGCTTTTACAGATGATGATGTGCAAGTACACCCACTATGGACTTATTCGCTATGGAAATCCTTTGAAAACAAAGATGTTTCTGCTTTGACCGGCCTTATAATAACATCAAGCCTTCAAACGGAATCTCAATTTATTTTTGAAAAATATTGGAGCTTTAATCGTGGTTTCGTAGGAAAAATATATGACAAAGATTATTTTGAATCCACCCTTAGAAAGGGGCCACCTGTTTGGGAGATTGGCGCTGGTGCGAATATGGCTTTTAGAAAATCCATTTTTAACCAGGTAGGATACTTTAATGAGTGTTTAGGTGCCGGTGCTGCGGGTTGCAGTGAAGATTCTGAAATGTGGTTCAGAATTTTAGCCAACGGCCATAAGATTTTATACGATCCTAAAGTTGTTACGTTTCATGAGCACCGCCAGAATATGAGGGAATTAAAAAAACAAATCTTTAACTATATGCAAGGCTTTACGGTTGCAGCACTTGTGCAACAGAAGCAATCGCCCGGCGCGGGATATAAAAAGCACCTCTATGTAAGACTGCCTCAATATTATTTTTCCTTACTAAAAAAAGGATTTCCTTTTTATCGGGCTCAATTTCAAACACTTTCTTTTGAAATGCGTGGAATACTTTCCGGGTTTCGTTACTATTTCAAAAATTATTTTAAGTTAAAGCATTCGCTAAGGAAATAATATAAATATGCCTCTTCCTGAAAATCCTGTCATTTCTATAATAATCCCCAGTTACAATCACGGGCATTACTTACAGGATGCCTTTGATAGTGTTTATTCTCAAAATTATCCCGGGGTGGAAATAGTAGTGGTAGATGATGGTTCTACAGATGAGACAAGAGCGGTTACAGAAAAAAATAAAGAGGTAAAATATATTTATCAAACCAATAAAGGCCTCTCTGCCGCGAGGAATACAGGAATAAAAAATAGTAAGGGAGATTTACTTATTTTTTTGGATGCTGATGATTGGTTGCTGCCTGGAGCAATTGTCACAAATTTATTTTTTCTAAAAGATCACCCGGAGTCGGCATTTGTATCTGGAGGTTATAGGTTGGTTTTTGAAAATCCGGCTAAAAATACGGAGACTACTTACGAGGTATCAACTGAACATTATATTCATTTTCTTGAAAGTAATTACATAGGGATGCATGCCGCGGTGATGTACCAGCGATGGGTTTTTAATGAATTTGAATTTGACGAAACATTGCGTTCCTGCGAAGATTATGATTTGTACTTACGGATCTCAAAAAGGCATCCCGTATTTCACCATGCAAAAATTACTGCCGCTTACAGGATGCATGGTTCTAATATGTCATCAAACATTCCGATGATGTTGAACGGTGTTTTGAATGTATTGAAAAATCAAAAATCAAGTCTTAAAACACCCGCTGAGAGAAGAGCTTACGCGAAAGGAGTAGCCACGTGGAAAGAATATTATTGCCTGGAACTGTATGAAAAGCTTAATGATACTAAAGTACAAGCTTCATCTGCTGAATTGTTACTTTTGAGTAAATATTATCCTTTCCTCGCAACAAAATATTTATTAAAAAAAAATTATCGAATGATCAAAAATTTTTTGAGAAAGGTTATACCAGAATCCGGGAAAAGATTCCTTGGCAAGGCAGGGCTGAGTGATTTTTTACCCGATACAGGAAAGGTTGACGCGGGAGATTTTTTTCGTACTACCCCGTTCAGTACTGAATTTGGTTATGATAGAGGAGGGCCCGTAGACAGGTATTATATTGAGAACTTTTTAAAAGATAAACAGGGCTTGATAAAAGGCCGGGTGTTGGAAATTGGTGATAACGAATACACAGTACTTTTTGGAAGAGACCGGGTTACTTGCAGCGATATTTTACACGTTGATGAAAGTAATAAAAGTGCAACCTTTATTGGTGACATAAGTAACGCTCCGCAAATTCCTGACAATACTTTCGATGCCATCATTCTTACACAAACGCTGCATTTGATTTACGAGTTTAAGGATGCGCTTAATACTTGTTACCGTATTTTAAAGCCCGGCGGAACCTTGTTGCTAACGGTACCGGGTATCACTCCTATCGATCATGATGAATGGAAAAATATTTGGTATTGGTCTTTCACTGATAAATCTTTAAAAAAAATGATGCCTGAAGCTTTCCCGGGTGGCGATATTGAAGTGAATTCTTTTGGAAATGTTTTTGTGGCCACGGCATTTTTATATGGAATGGGTTTGCCGGAAATTGAAAAAACTAAACTGGATTTTAACGACCCGCAATTCCAGGTGATCATTACTGTTACTGCAACAAAGGCAAGATGATATTAAATCCACTTTTTTATATAAGAAAATATTTGGAACATAAAGCAATTGTGCTCATGTACCATCGCATTGCCAACTCGCAGGCTGATGTGTGGGATATCGCTGTAAGTCCCGAAAACCTGGAGCAGCACCTTAAGTTTTTAAAAAAGACGCGAAGAGTTTTACCTCTTGCTGAGTTAGTAAAAGAGGTTAGGAATCATTCCATTAAAAAAAACAGTATCGCTATTACTTTCGATGATGGCTATGCGGATAATTTCTATGCTGCAAAACCCTTATTGGAAAAATATGATTTGCCGGCTACATTTTTTATTCCCACCATCAACATTGGTCAATCGAAGGAATTTTGGTGGGACGAACTTGAAAATATAATTCTTTACAAAGAAGCGCTCCCTTCATGTATAAATTTTAATGTATGTGATATTAAAATAGAGTTTGATCTTGGGAAAGAGATTGAATTAAATGCTGAGATTATTTCAATGCAACTCAGGTGGAAAGCTTACGAAGAGCCGCCTCCAACATTACGTTGCCATGTTTTTCTCACAATTTGGGAAGCGCTTAAGCCTTTATGCAATGAACAGCAACAGGAATATTTACAAAAAATAAGAAACTGGGCCGGATGTAATATTTCCGCACGCCCTGAATACTTATGTATGTCAGTCGAGCAATTGAAAAGATTAAGCGAAAATAGCCTGTTCGATATTCAGGCGCATTCGGTGACTCACGCCGCCCTTGCTTTCCACGATAAAAGTTTTCAGGAGAAGGAGCTTGCTGAGAACAAAGTCTTTTTAGAGAAATCGCTTAACAAGAGTATTGAAATGATAGCTTATCCTTATGGAAGTTATAATACCGATACAATAAATGCTGCAATCGGTGGAGGTTATACCTCGGCTTTTACCACGGATGAAGAAACCGTTATAAATAAGACCCAGCCATATCGTATCGGTCGGTTCCAGGTAAGAAATCAGGGCGCCATTAAATTTGAAGAAAGCCTGGAAAGATGGTTAACTATGTAATGCAATGGAAAAAAACACAACTTTCAAAATCTCTATAATCACTTGTTTCTACAATGTTGAAAATTTTATTGAGCAAACAATTAAAAGTGTTTTAAAGCAGCAATATACTCAATGGGAGCTCTTATTAATTGACGATGGTTCAACAGATGGCAGCACCGCAATTGCAAAAAAATATGCGGAGAAGTATCCTGAAAATTTTTTTTATTATGAACATCAGGATCACGCAAATAAAGGCCTGAGCTATAGCCGCAATATTGCTATTGAAAAAGCCAATGGAACATTTATTTCATTCCTCGATGCGGATGATGTCTGGCTCCCAAATTATCTTTCACACCAGGTTACCATTATCCAAAATAATCCTTTGTGTACGATGGTATGCGAAGCAACTGAATATTGGTATAGCTGGAACAATGCTAAAGAAATAGATACCATTATCAAAGTGGGAGTCGATGCGGATCGCATGTATGCGTCCCCGCAACTCATGATAAATTTGTATCCACTGGGCGAAGGCGCTGCTCCTTGCGTATGCGGAATTCTTGTTAAAAAAAGTGTGCTTGAAAAATGTGGTGGGTTTGAGGAATCATTCAAAGGCTTGTATGAAGACCAGGTTTTTTTAAGTAAAATTTATTTGCATGAAAATGTATTTATTTCATCAGCTTGTAACAATCGCTACAGGCAAAGGCAGGATTCAATTATTGGGACTTCTTCCGAAGAAGGGAATTACTATTTTATCAGAAAAAGTTTCCTGGGTTGGCTCAAAAATTATCTTGTGGCTAACCTGATTAGCCACCCTGAAGTAAATGAAAAGCTGCAAAAGGCCATGGAATATGAACCATTGGTTTCGGTGGTGATTTGTTTTTACAATGAAGAGAAATTTTTAGAGGAAGCAATATCGAGTGTATTCAAACAGAATTATACAAATTGGGAAATGCTGCTTGTTGATGATGGTTCAACAGATGGAAGCGTTCAAATTGCTTTAGGTCTTGCAAAAAAATATCCGGACAAAGTTTTCTATTGTGAGCATGAAGAGCATAGTAATCGTGGATTAAGCGCCAGCCGTAATTTAGGGATAAGGAAGGCGAAGGGTAGCCTGGTCGCACTTCTTGATGCTGACGATGCCTGGCTCGAAGGAAAGTTAGCGTCACAGGTTTCTATTTTTCAGCGTAACCCGGCTATTGGAATGGTCGCTGAAGCTTCACTATACTGGTACGACTGGAGTGATGCAACAAAGCCTAATGTTCAGATACCTGTAGGTGCTGATCCTGAATTGATATATGAGCCTTTTGAACTGATGTATTATTTGTATCCCTTGGGGACAGGTGCAGCTCCTGTTCCCTCAGGCTTGATGATAAAGAGGGAAGCTTTTGAAAGAAGTGGTTTTTTTGAAGAATCGTATATAAAAGAATATTCATTGTACGAAGACCAGGCTTTTTTATCAAAAATGTATTCACAGGAAAAAGTTTATATTTCTTCCGCATGTAATAATTTATACAGGCAGCGACCCGGTTCTATTGTAACCTGGGTGAGAGAAAAAGGTCATTACTATAATGTGCGTGAGTATTTTTTGAAATGGCTTCAGAACTTTTTATTTAAAAAAAACATAAGGGATAAGAAATTAAAAAGACTATTGAATAAAGCGTTGTTGCGGTATAATTATCCTAAAATTTTTTACCTCTTACACGATATGCCCCGGCAAGTATGGAAGGCCTCTAAGAGACGTGTGCCACCAAAGACAAAAAAATTTATTAACGAAAAAGTATTGAAGCGGGGTAGCATTTCGCGGTAGTTAGCTTTACAAATAACGATTAGTGCTATTTTTTTTAACTAACAGAATCAATTTTAATTTATCTTTTCTTAAATCATCCCTAAGTTTTACTTTTTATGTCTTCTTTTAGCAAATCGGGCCGCATTATTATTACTTGCAGCAAGCGGCTATCAACATACCTTCAGGTTGAAGTATTGGAATTAGGTTTTAAGATCGAAAAGCTGTTTGCAACCGGCGTAGAAATCAATGGCTCTTTGAATGATTGCATACGACTGAATTTAAATTTGCGTTGCGCAAGCCAGGTTTTACTTTCGCTGCAATCATTTACTTGCAATAATCCCGATCAATTGTACAATGCTGTTTCTGAAATGGGATGGGAAAATATTATCGACAAGAATGGATATTTTTCAGTAACCAGTATTGTAAATCACCCTACGATAAACAATTCCTTATTTGCCAATGTAAAAGTTAAGGATGCTATTGTGGACAGGTTTCGAAAAACTACCAATGAACGGCCGGACTCTGGACCACAATTACAGAGAGCGGTCATTCATTTATTTTGGAGAGAAGATCTGGCGGAGATTTTTATTGATACATCGGGTGAAACTTTATCAAAGCATGGATATAGAAAGATTCCCGGCCGAGCGCCTATGCTGGAATCTCTTGCGGCTGCCACGCTTCTTGCTACAACCTGGGATCGTAAATCCCCTTTCATTAATCCAATGTGTGGGTCTTCGACCATTGCGATAGAAGCGGCCCTCTTAGCTACTAACAGACGACCTGGCCTGTTCAGGGAAAACTATGGCTTTAAACATATTATCGGTTATGAAGAAGCTGTTTATCAAAATGAAAAAGAAACTTTAGTATCGCAAATCATCGACTTGCCGGAGTTAATAATTATTGCGTCTGACATAAGCGAGGATGCGATAAATATTTCCAGGATAAATGCAGGGGCAGCAGGAGTCGAAAATTTAATAAAATTCATAGTATGTGATTTTGAAGAAACTGAAATACCACCAAATAGTTCCGGGGTTGTTTATATGAATCCGGAATATGGAGAAAGAATGGGAGAGATAGAGGAATTAAATGAAACTTATGGCAGGATAGGAGACTTTCTGAAACAAAAATGTAAAGGTTATATGGGCTATGTTTTTACTGGTAATCTTCAGCTGGCAAAAAAAATAGGATTAAAAGCTAAGCGAAAAATTGAGTTCTATACCAGCAAAATTGATTGCAGGTTATTAGAATATGAACTTTACGAAGGTACAAGAAGGAGTGAAATTACTTCATAAAATATTGCGCCTTAACATAATGATATTCAAATATTTATGCACCGATATTTGCATAAATTCTTCCAACTTCTTATAATTTTTTTTTGAAATTTGTTGCATGTTTTAAATCTTCATCTTACATTTACACCGATTTACACGGAATAGTTTCTTTGTGTATGTCCCTTCCTCTGAATTACAAACCATCCCATTGCTTTTGTATTAGACAACGAAGAATATCCCTTGAATTTTCAGGCTAAATATTCAGGTTTCTATATATCAGCCCTTTTCCTTAATCCTCTGTATTCCATTTCCAACTTTAATAATTTCCGGATTTCTTTTATATGATTTTCATATAACCTTTGACAAAACCGCAAAGCCTATTGAATCGTTAATAAAACAGGAATGTTTTTCCTGGAATTAAAAACCTTTCAGCTTCCCCAGTATTCCTCCTATTTTTTTATCTGTAAATGGAATGAAAATGAACAAACAGGTTTTAAGTATTAATGGAAATGCTGCAATGAATTATATTTTAAAGACAGGTTTTTCTGATAAGTATAATGTAATAACTGTAGCTAATGTATATGAGGCGTTATGCGAGTTAAAACGCAATGAAAAAATTGAAATGGTACTGGTGGACGTAGATTATCAAACTGAAGAATGTGTGGATTTTGTCGAGCATATTAATAGTAGCACTATGTATTCTTGCCCGGTTATCATCCTTGGAAGCTCTCAGAATAGAGGAATCGCAAAAAAACTAAGGGACATAAAGGATGTACGGGAGTTATTTATAAAACCTTTCGATCCAGTAAATCTATCAAAATCAATTGATGGCTTTATCTCTTTAAATGTTGCCTGATAATTATTACAGGGCAAATTAAAACTTCGTAATTATGAATACTTTTTACACCGCTTACACAAGACTTGTTCACGGCGCAAATTATTATTTCGTAAAAAAATTCTCTTCGTTTCCTGAATTGAATGGAGTGCCCGACATCCTGGAGAATTTTGGAATGCACTTGGATTTTAAAAGTGCGTGCCGTATTGCCGGATTAAAAGATCCCGCAATTATGCAAAAATTATTAAAGGATATAGAAATTGCAAGCACTGTTAATGCCAAAATAATTCACATGAATTCTCAGACTGCGCTCACTGCTGCCCAATAGTTAACAATTTATAGTTTATTTAATTCCGAAAAGAGGAAATTTAATCTGACTGGCAGCAATAGTTGTCAAGAATAATAAAGGGTTATTTATGAGTGCGACGCCACAGATTTTATCTCATCCAGGTGAATACCCGAATGGCTTTCATCATAAACACATTTACCGTCTTTAATGATAAGTACCTGTGGCGATTGGTGATGTACACTAAATTCTTCAGCGATTTTATTGGAGATATTTCTGTTGTTGATTACATCAAGGTAATAAAAATCCATACCGGTAGGGCTATGATTTTTATCGAGGCGGTTCTTCGCCATGCTGCTAATAGAGCAGCGGGTGCTATGCTTAAAAATAATCTGCGGATTTTTTCCGGAATTCAATTTTATTTCTTCAATCTGCTCCTCAGATTTTAGGGGTATCCAGTTCATGCGCGTGCTTCAAAATAAAAATAAAAGGTAAGGAAACTTCTTTTTAGTGTATTATGTTTTGAGTCATTGGGCAACCCGTTCTGCGGGAGCTTGAGCAAGAGGTAAAGCTCACAATAATTGAAGATGCTACCGCAATGACAAATAATAATTTTTTCATGGTTTTGTTTAGGTTTAAATTATTTTACAACCTTTTTGCAAATGTAAATTATCCAATTTAAGGTTGCTAAGGAAAAACGAATTATATTTCAATCTATTGTTAAATGTTTTGGAGAAACCCAGTTAAAATAATTTATGCGTATTCATTTTATTGCTATTGGGGGTAGCGTGATGCACCAGTTGGCCATTGCGTTAACCATTAAAGGTTATACAATTACAGGCAGCGATGATGAAATTTTTGAACCTGCCGCTGCCAATCTAAAAAAGGCCGGAATATTCCCAAAAAAAGAAGGCTGGTACCCCGAAAAAATTGATGAAGATATTGAAGCAGTTATTCTTGGGATGCATGCAAAACAGGATAATCCTGAATTATTGAAAGCCCTAAATATTGGTCTAAAAGTGTATTCGTTCCCGGAGTACATATACCGGGAAAGCAAGAATAAAAAGCGGGTTGCTATAGGAGGTAGCCATGGAAAAACAACCACGACTGCCATGATAATGCATGTGCTTAGGTTTGCAAAGACGGATTTTGATTATTTAGTGGGAGCAAGATTGGAAGGATTTGAGCAAAGCGTGAAAGTTACAAATGCTGATTTGATAATTTGTGAAGCTGATGAATATCCAGCAAGCACGATAGAAAAGCGTCCTAAATTCCATTTCCTCTTTCCACACATAGCTGTAATAACGGGTATTGCATGGGATCATATTAATGTATTTCCAACATTTGATTTCTATTTAGAACAGTTTGTAATATTCTTAAATAAAATTGAAAAGAATGGGGTGTTAATTTTTAACGAAACGGACCCCGTTTTGAAAAACCTTGTAGCAAATAATTTAAGAAAAGACATAAAATATATCCCTTACACATTGCCTTCATTCTCCATTGAAAACGGCAATACAAGTGTGATGATAGAAAACGAAAAAACCAGGATAAAAGTTTTTGGGAATCACAATCTGCTAAATATGGAAGCTGCTTACCATGTTTGCAAAGAGCTTAAAATCGATGGACCTATATTTGCAAAAGGCATCGCTGATTTTACAGGAGCTTCAAAGCGTCTTGAACTGCTTGCTGATCCAGGAGATACCAATGTGTACAGAGATTTTGCGCATGCCCCAAGTAAAGTAATGGCGAGTGTAAACGCGCTGAAACAGCAGTTTCCTGGTAGAAAACTGATTGCGATTCTTGAGTTACATACTTTTAGCAGTCTTAATGAAAAGTTTATGAACGAATATTATGGTTCCCTCGAAAACGCGGATGAAGCGGTTGTGTTTTACAGCAACCATGCACTTGAACTAAAGCGGATGCCATCGCTTGATCCTAACATTGTATTAAAAGGATTTGGCAAGCCCGGCCTTGAAGTTATTAACGACAGAAGTGAGCTTGAAAAAATGCTCGCGAAATATGAAAAGGGAAATAAGAATTTTCTTTTTATGAGCAGCGGTAACTATGATGGAATTAATATTTTGGAGGTTCTTGGGATAAAAGAATGATGCAGACATGAGCATAAGCTTAGATAAAAATTCTCGGGAATTTATAGCTACTTTAAAGTAAAAAGATAAATATACAATGCCTTTATTATTACAGCGACCATTAGCTTTTATTGACCTTGAAACCACAGGTGTTAACCTTGCTACAGATAGGATAGTTGAAATAGCAATTGTGAAAATTTTGCAGGATGGAACAAAAGTGGTAAAACAGAAAATTATAAATCCCCAAATACCAATTCCTAAGAGCAGCAGCGACATTCATGGGATTACAGATGACAAGGTAAAGGATGCGCCTACATTTAAAGAGGTTGCTAATGAGCTTAAGCAATTTATAGATACAGCCGATCTTTCGGGGTACAATTCCAATCGTTTCGACGTCCCGTTATTAATGGAAGAATTTTTAAGGGCCGGCATTACTATCGACATGACGCACCGGAAACTGGTAGATGTTCAGCATATTTTTCACATGATGGAAAAAAGGACACTGGGAGCGGCATACAAATTTTATTGTGAAAAAGAATTAGAGGGTGCACACTCTGCAGAAGCAGATGCAACAGCTACATGGGAGATCCTTGAGGCGCAATTGGAACGGTATACCAACCTTGGAAATACCCTCGAGACCATCCTTCAATTCACTGGCGAAGAAAAATTTGTGGATTTCGCGAGGCGTTTTGTAATGGAAAATGACGTGGAAGTGTTTAACTTTGGAAAACACAAAGGAAGACCTGTATGTGAAGTGCTAAAAGCTGAACCCCAGTACTACGATTGGATGATGAAAGGGGATTTTCCGTTACATACCAAGCAAAAGCTAACTGAGATCCTCAACCGTACACTGCTTAGGAAATAAACCGCTTATCCGTTTATAACAGATTTAATTTCAAGATAAATCGTAATTTGACTATAAAAACAAGGGTAATTTTTGGAAAAACTTCTTATTATACCTACCTACAATGAAAGAGATAACGTTGCATCTATCATAGAAGCAGTCTTTTCTTTAAATGAGAATTTTCATATTCTTATTATAGATGACGGCTCTCCCGACGGTACAGCAGGCATAGTGAAAAATTATATTGATAAATTCCCGGGAACGCTTTTCTTGCAGGAGCGAAAAGGTAAGCTTGGTTTGGGCACGGCATACATACTTGGTTTCAGGTGGGCACTTAACAAAGGCTACCAGTTTATTTTTGAAATGGATTGCGATTTTTCACATAATCCTAATGATCTTGACAAACTTTACCAGGCATGCAAAGTTCAAAACGCAGACCTGGCGGTTGGTTCCCGTTATGTGAAAGGGGGACAGTTAAAAAACTGGCCGTGGCTTAGGGTTAGTTTATCAAAAGGTGCCTCTATTTATACACGTATCATTACATTCATGCCTTTAAAAGATCCAACCGCTGGTTTTGTCTGCTACCGCCGTGAAGTACTCGAAGCGATCAACCTTGATGAAATTAGCTTTGTTGGATACGCTTTCCAGATAGAAATGAAATTTGCTGCATGGAAGTTAGGCTTCAAAATCAAAGAAGTGCCAATCACTTTTGTCGACCGGAAATATGGCGTTTCCAAAATGAATAAAGGAATTGTGAAAGAGGGAATTTTTGGTGTCCTCCGGCTAAAATGGATGAGCATGTTTAAAAATTACCGGAACCGCGTAAAAAATGTCAACGAGGTTTCAGCCTATCACAGCGCTGATGTAATAATGGAAAGAAAATAATAGTATTCAGGGATCATCACTACTCATTCCTTTTTTCCACCATCAAAAAAAATCATTGCTCAATTATTATAAGCAGGGTGATACTGCTGCAAAATATCTCGCAAATACTCCCTGTCCAGGTGAGTGTAAATTTCAGTAGTCGTTATGCTCTCATGACCTAGCATTTCCTGCACAGCGCGAAGGTCTGCACCTCCTTCTACAAGATGCGTTGCAAATGAATGGCGAAAGGTGTGCGGAGAAATATTTTTTGTAATACCCGCAGATTTTGCCAATTCTTTAATAATAATAAAGATCATAACACGGGAAAGCATTCTGCCTCTTCGGTTAAGAAAAACTATATCTTCATTACCAGGTACCACAGGTATATGTACACGATTATTTTCAATATATAAATTAATAAATTTAATTGCAGGTCTGCCAATGGGCACTAATCTTTCCTTGTCTCCTTTTCCAATAATTCTTACATAACCAACATCAAAGTAAAGGCATGATAGTTTTAAATTTACGAGTTCACTCACCCGAAGGCCGCAACTATAGAGTGTCTCAATAATGGCTTTATTTCTGCAGCCTTCAGGTTTGCTTAAATCGATACTACTACTAATGTTTTCTATTTCCGCAAAGCTCAGCACGTCCGGAAGATGTTTTGCAAGTTTTGGTGTTTCCAGTAATGCTGTAGGGTCGGTTGTTGAGATATTTTCCTGAAGGCAATATTTATAAAAGCTCCGGAGCCCTGAGATGATTCGTGACTGTGAGGAAGGCGTCATACCAAGTTCACTTATCCATTTCAAAAATTTCTCCAGGTGAAGAATTTCGATATCGCCTGGCGTTACATCCGGATAGGAAAATAGAAGAAATTGGGTGAATTTTTCTACGTCGCGTATGTAAGCCTCTACCGAATTTTCAGACAAAGATTTTTCCAACTGTAAATATGCCTTGAAGCCTTTTTTATATACCTGCCACATTAAAAATCCTGTTTGAATATCGTCGGGATGATTCCCTTTTTATAAAATTTATTGCGGGGTCAACCCCGCCAATAAAGCATTGCTTAATTGTTCTACAATATTAAAATAAAATATGCGCTACATTTATGATTAAAAATCAGCATGTCCGCTGGCTAACATAATTTTCATCTTTACATGCAAGTCGTCAATCTTCGAAAATTCACAAAAAAATTCGAGAGTAATAAGAAGCAATTCAGATCCTTTATTACGAGGACTGAAAAAAAGCCACCTGAAAACCTGGAGGTACTTTCGGAAAAAATAGACAAAGAAGTATGGGAACAGGTGGATTGCCTGGGCTGTGCAAATTGTTGCAAAGTGATGAGCCCTACATACACATTCCAGGATATAAAAAGAATATCAGCACACCTTGGCATGAAGCCAAAAGATTTCAAAGAGAAATGGCTTTACCTTGATAAAAGAGAGAATGATTGGATGAATAAATCGAGGCCTTGCCAGTTCCTTGATCTAAAAACCAACATGTGTTCTATCTATGAAGTGCGCCCGACGGATTGTGCAGGGTTTCCCCACCTGACCAAGAAGCCGCCCACCGACTTTATTTATATTCATAAACAAAACATAGAATATTGCCCGGCGACACTGTTGTTTGTCGAGAAATTGAAAGAAGCGTTAGAGTCTTAAATTTATCTTCTTTTAAATTTTATTGTAGTCATCGTCGGTGCAATGCGAAGACTTACTTTGATTTGCTCAAAGTTTTCTAAAGGTCAATGTCTTGCTGGTAGTAATAATATTTAATAGTTCTCCACTGTCAAGATGGTATTGCTGGGCATCCCTGATGTTTGAAACAAATTGCAAGCCCCAGAAAGTTTCAGCCACTTTCGTCATTTTAAGTGATGGAATGAACATGGTGCGATTGAAACCAAGTGTGTAGTTATCAGGCCCTAAATCATTTGTTGGTGTATTCCCATTAAATATCCCGTTGGAAATATCACTGGAAACAAATGTAACAATCACGTCCCCAAATAGAGACGCAGGTTTTGTCATTGTTGTATTTGTGGAATTATCTTTTACGAGAACCATCTTCCATGTTCCATCCAACGTCGTACAATTCACATTAGACTTATCCTTTTTACATGAGAAGAAAATCAAACATAATGCCGGCATTAAAAATAACAAGCGTTTCATGTTTTTTGATTTATAGTATGACACCTTAATTTTGGGGAACGTTGCATCGTCATAGAAATCTAAAGTTGTAACTTATTTGGTTTACTAATGAGAAAGAAAATTTCAGGCATTTTATCTGTTTAAAAAGATATTGAACAGGATTAAGGAAACTGTTTTTATTTTCAAAGCAGAAGATCATCACGGTGATTATTTCCGAATGAACTTTAACTTAAGATCGTTAATCGAAAAATGGATTAGCGTATTTTTTGTAATTATTTTGCATGCTATTTACATGATGCGATCATGAAGGAAGGGATGGATTTTTCTTCCCCCACTACAAAAACACATACTATGGGTACAAAGAACTATGCGACAGTGAATGGGCTAAAAATGTATTATGAAATTCACGGCGATGGCAATCCGCTTGTGTTGATTCATGGCGGTGGATCTACTATTGAGACCACCTTTGGAAATATACTCCCATTATTCGCGGAAAAATATAAGGTGATTGCGGTTGAAATGCAGACGCACGGCCATAGCGGCGACCGGGACGCGCCTGAAACTTTTGAGCAGGATGCGGATGACGTGGCTGCATTGCTAAAGCAACTCAATATTTCCAAGGCATATATACTTGGCTTTAGTAACGGTGGCAGTACAACTTTACAGATTGCGATTCGACATCCGGAGCTCGTTAATAAAATTGTGGCGATATCTGCTATTTATTTGCGTGAAGGGATGTTCCCTGGTTTCTTTGATATGATGAAAGATGCAAGCTTAAAAAATATGCCGCAGCCATTAAAGGAGGCATTTTTTAAAATTAATGCTGATAATACTGCGTTACAAAATATGCACGATAAAGATCGGGACCGGATGCTTGCCTTTAAAGACTGGACCGAAGATGATATCCGTTCAATCCAGGCACCAGCATTAATTATTGTTGGCAATAACGATTTCGTGACGAATGAGCATGCCTTAAAAATGTCACAAGTAATACCAAAAGGAGAATTGGTGATACTTCCGGGAAGCCACGGTTCTTGCATTGGAGAAATATGTGCAGCGGAAAAAGGAAGCAAAATTCCGGAGCTAACGGTGGCGGCTATAGAGGAATTTCTCGATAAATAAAAATTAATGAATGTAACCTGGAAATTTTACGTTTCTTGGCAATTTTTTTAACGCTTGGGTTTTGCTACCAGTTTTGTAGCAATATTAAAAGCCTAAAAATAACGACAGGTATTGCGATCTTTTTTTAAAATAGCAAATAAATTCTGCTATGAAATCGTTTCAGAGATCAATTTCAAAACGATTTTGCGTATGGGACATATTTTTATCTGCATGTTTTTTTATTGTTGAAATTGAAATTCAGCTATAAAAGTATTTTATATTCAAGTACAATTTCCCAAAGGACAGTAATTTTACTAAGACCCTTATCCAGCCTATATAATAAGCTATATTTTAATGCGTTTTAGAAGTACCTAATTATGCATTGATGAAAAAATTTTACTCCGCGGCCGTACTAGTAATTACTGCAATATTAGCTTTAATGTTGCCTAAGCCTGCTTATTCACAACCCTGTAGTTCACTAACGGCAACCTATACAGTTCTGGAGTCCCGATGTGCTGCTACAGGTTCTATAAAAATTATAGCAAGCGGAGGATCCGGCAATTACCAATATAAGGTAACAGGGCCGGTAAACACAAGTTATACTTCTTCGACAACCATTACGGGACTTTCCGCGGGTAATTATTTAGTAACAATTTTAGATATTGGCACCAATTGCCTGCTTAACAGAGATACAGTAACGGTGCCTGGTAGCTACCAGACACCAACTTTTACTATGACTTCGACCGGAGTTTCTTGTCCTAATGGGAAGACAGGAACGATTACGGTCACAACCCAGAGTTACGGCCTGGGACCATTTTCGTATAAAATAATTGCGCCATCTCCTTCAAAAGTTGGCGCCGTAAGTGTTACCGGGGGATTCATAGGCTTGACATCAGGCACTTACCTCATTCAACTTAGAGATTCTTGTGGAGCGATACAAACACGGAGTATAGTCGTGGACGATTACGACTGGTTTATTAATAACACAACCGTACTTAAAAATGGTTGCGATAGCCTTAATATCACGATCAATCTAAAAGACATCTTTAATAACACAACTCCTAATGCCATTTTTAATGGTTATAAATATGGAGCAACAAGTATCCCTGGTGATACTACCTGGTCTACCAATAATACATTCAGCTATTACCTTGGAGGTCAGCGTTCCGCAACTTTGCTCGTAAAGGACAAGTGCGGCAATATTAAATCAGTTGTTTGGAATAATACGGCAATTCCTAATGCGAATCCAAGTGTCGCAATATCCAATCAAAACTGTGCGACTTTTACGGCTGCAATAACCGGGCAGATAAATCTTACCTCGCCCAACTATTGTTTGTATGATAACAGTAACGTATTAATCAGTTGTAGCGCAAGCCCTGTTTTTTCAAATATTCCCTACGGTTCCTACTGTATTAAAATAACTGATAATTGTTATGATACAACATTTTCAAGATGTTTCAGTGCCGATAAACCAATCCCTGCGGTAGGTTCTACCGTAAAAACTAAAATTGATTGTTATTTATTTTCTGTATCGGTAACAGGGCAGTCGAATCTCACAAACCCAAACTACTGCCTATATGATTCCAGTAACGCACTAATATCATGCAACACGACTGGTAATTTTACCAATCTTAGTTATGGCGCTTATAATACTTATTGCATTAAGATAACCAATGATCCGGCCTGTTATGATACAACGATTACGCGCTGTTTTAATGCACCTAAGCCTGTGCCTTCTGTGAATGCGGTTGTAAATACTGTAACAAATTGCTCGTCATTTTCGGCTTCAATTACCGGGCAGGTCAACATTACTAATGCCTATTATTGCCTGTATGATTCCGTCAACGTGTTAATTAGATGCGATTCTACCGGTACGTTCGATAGCCTCGCTTACGGAAGCTATTGTATAAGAATAATGAATGATCCCTCCTGTTATGACACAACAATAATCCGTTGTTTTAATGTATATAAGCAAATACCAGGATTGGGAAATACAGTAAATACTAAAAATTATACCTGTACAACATTTGATGCAAATACCACGGGCGCATCTAATCTCACCAATCCGCAATATTGTTTATATGATGCAACAAATGTTCTTATTTCCTGCAACACTACGGGTGTATTCAATGGCCTATTGTACGGCTCTTATTGTATAAAAACGATAAACGACCCTACATGCTATGATACGACAATTACAAGATGCTTTACGTTAAATAAAAAGATTCCTTCGGTGAGCAATAACGTAACAATAAACGGGCAGACTTGCACTGCTTTTAATGCAACCATAAAGGGTCAGTCGAATTTAGTTAATCCGCAGTATTGTTTATATGATAGCATGAATGTATTGGTTTCCTGCAATACAACCGGGGTTTTCACTGGTATAAATTATGGCAGTTATTGCATCACGGTAAAAAATGATCCTACTTGTTATGATACTACCATTACAAGGTGTATTTCATTGGCGGCGGGCAGTATGACTTTTAATATGTCTGCGAGCCCCTCTTGTTCAACAATTGGTGCCACCACAATTTCAGTCAATGTTACTTCAGGATCGCCCAACTATTCTTTTTCTTTATATACACCCGGCGGCAGTTTGCTGCAAAGCGGAACATCTAGTTCATCATATACCTTCAATAGCGTTCCTGATGTACCTTCTCCGCAGCAATATAAAATGATTGTAATGGATCAATGCGGACGAAAAGATTCAGGATTTGTAACCACTGCTCCGAGTAAGGTTAACAGGGCTATAACGATAAACCCTCACTGTCCTTCCTCAGCATCGCCTAGTGGTTACTCGGATGTAATAATTGATATTACGGACCATAACCTATTTGGTGCCACAATTTTTAGTAAAATCATCAAGCAGAATGGTGTTGGCGTTACAATCAACCCAACCCAGGTTGCAGGATATGTTTACACTTATTTAAATCTAAATCCGGCTACCTATATTTTTGATACATATATCCAGGATTGTAATAATCACTTGTATGATACCGTAACTGTGAGCCCCTATGTATACCCCAATCTTTCGGGTTCCCAGGCTTACCAATGCGATAATAGCAGTTTTACAGTAAGTGCCAGCACAACCAATGGTGTAGGGCCATATTTGTACGAAATATTTGGGAGCTTACCGGATAGTCCCGTAATTGTTGCCCCTCCCCAGGCAAGTTCAGTTTTTAATATTAATAATGGAACAAGTTATTCTCTTATTAGGTTACGTGTGGTGGACGGTTGTGGTAATGCAAGTTTGACTGATGTGAGCGTGTTACCTCTTGCTAACTTCATTGTATATCCTGACACAAAAGAATGCTTTGATGAAGAGCTCACTTTATTTGTTGACTCTATCGATAATGCAACCTATCAATGGTATAAAAGAGTAGAGCCTAACGATAGCGTGTTGGTTGGTAGTTCGCCTACGTACAACATACAGACTTTAACTTTGCAGGATACAGGAAGATATTTTTGTAAAGTTGTGGTGAATAGCGGATGCCTGGTAAAATATGCTAACTACATAATAACTGGCTATTGTAATTCGGTTTTACCATTGGATTATAAGTTAAGTGGTACCAGGCGAACAGATGGAAATGAATTATCGTGGAAAAATACTCTCAACAATTCTCTAAGCTTTACATTACAAAGAAGTACTAATACCGGCACAGCCTTCCGTGATATAAACACCCTGGATAAAAGTTCCGCATCTCTATTTGTGCAGTTGGATAAGTCTCCGCCTCCCGGCAATAATTTTTATAGATTAAAAATCGTGGACAAAGACAAATCGATGCGGTATAGTAATATCGTTCTTTTAAAGAGTACAAAATTTAATGTGAGTTTCTACCCAAATCCTGTTGATAATATTTTATACATTTCAATTTCAAATAATGTCCTTAAGGATTACCAGGTAGAAGTAATTGACCCGACGGGGAAAACAGTATCTTCCAAGCTGTATCAAAAAATATTCAATACAGTTATAAGTTTTCCAAGAGAATATAACATGAAGCCTGGAATATATTTCGTAACAGTTACCGACGCCATCACCAAAGAAAAAGAGACATTCAGGATATTATTTAACTAAAAAAGGTAAGGATATAATTTATAATCGAAGATATCCGTTTGCTCAATAAAGTGATTTAATTATACTATTTCTTTATTGCTTTTTCAGATTCTCTATTTTCTTTTGAATTAGTTCCCTGTCTGTTTGTGTTCTTGCCAAAGCAAGCGCTTTTTCAAAATTCATATTTGCTTTTGAATTGTCAAGGTTTTTATACAACTCGCCAAGAAGTGTATAGTAAAAATGGTTGTCTTTCAGATCTAATCTTTCTGCTTCAGCTATCGCCTCAGCCTTGCCGTTAGCTTTAGAGAGCGCATAGGTTCTGTTGAGGGCTGCAACAGGAGAGTATTCTATTTGCAGTAGCCGGTTGAACAATTGTAAAATACTTTCCCATTTTTCCTGCGAATCATTCTTTATCGTGTGCCAATAGGCTATACCCGCTTCCAAATGATATTTTGAAATTTTATTTCCCTGCGATGCCTCGTTGAGAAAATACCCTCCTTTTGATATTAGTTCCTGGTTCCATAGAGATTCATCCTGGTTGTCGTATAAAACCATTTCGCCATTTTCTTTTTTTCTCGCTTCAAACCTTGAAGAATGAAAGCACATCAATGCCATCAAAGCATTTACCGAAGGTTTATTGGTTTGTTCATTTTCTATAAGTAATTGTGTCAAACGCATAGCTTCAAGACATAGGTCGTTCCGCATTATTGTATCGTTACTTTCCGAATAGTACCCTTCATTAAATAATAAGTACAATGTTGTGAGAACTGTCTCTAATCGTCTATCAATTTCCGTATCAGCCGGAAAAATTATTTCTATTTTTTCTTCACGTAACTTCTCCCTGGCACGGTAAAGACGTTTATTAATGGTTTCTTTATTGGTTAAAAAAGCGTTGGCTATTTCATCGATACCGAAACCGCAAAGTATGCGAAGTGCCAATCCAACCTGTGATTCGGGTGGTATTGCGGGATGGCATATAGCGAACAGCATTTGCAATTGGCTGTCTGTAATATTTTTTTCAGATAAATCAATTTCTAATTCGTCCACTTTCTCCAGCGAAGATTTTAATTGAGTATAAATTTTTTCTTTAAAAACCTGGTTCCTGGCGAAATAATTTTTCGCTTTATTTTTTGCAACGATATATAACCATGCCGTTGGATTTTGCGGGAGGCCTTTATATGTCCATGATTCGAGTGCGGCAAGGAAGGTTTCAGATGCAATGTCTTCTGCAAATTCGATATGCTCTGTCCCGAATAACTTTGCCAACACGGCGGTAATCTTTGTGAATTCTGTTCTGAATAAATGCGGTATTAGTTCCTGATGTTTCATAAAGTGAAAAGCCTTTATAATATTATCTACAAAGGCTTTTCTTTTTTTATTTAATTATAAAATTCTCAACTCTCTTATTTCCACATGACCACCAACAGGTAATATTGGGCAACTCTTTGCAATTTCAATGGCATCCTCGTACGACTCAGATTTTACAAGTGAATAGCCGCCAATAGATTCTTTAATTTCAACAAACGGACCATTTACTGCAGAATTATCCATCCATTTTTTTGTCATTGCCTGTTTTTCTTCCAAAGAGTGCTCGGTTTCTATACTGTTGTTTTTCCTGTATATAAGCATGAAATTTTTCATTTTATAAATTTTAGATTTTCTAAAGAGTGTTTTTAATGCGTTCCGTCATTCCTTGCAATTTTTCTCACTTCAACAGTATTTCCTTCGCCTTGCAGAACCGGGCAGCCTTTTGCAAACTCTACGGCTTCTTCGACAGAATCAGCTTTCACTGTTATGAAACCCCCGATGGTTTCTTTGATGTCACCAAACGGGCCGTTCGTAATTACCTTGTTTGCTCCTACGACTTTAGCTCCATCAAAAGGCAGGCCAGTACCGCCGACATATTTGTTTTGGGCAGCAATGCCGCCAATCCAGTCCATGGTTTGTTTCATCCATACTTGCATTTGTTCGGGTGAAGCGATCTTAGTGCCATCCTCGTGGCGCATGATCAATGCGTATTCTTCCATTTTTTTTAATTTTTTGCCTGGCTATGCAGGCGGTTATTGAATATGTTTAATCTATAAACACATAACAAGTGAGTTCCTACAAATTGGACAGCACAGGAATTTTTTTTAATTTTTTTTGATGAAGTTACTCCCTAGACTATATAAGGATCTTTTCAAAACACACGCTGTTTTCAATACCTTCATATTGACCGTAGTTTGGGATGATAGTATAACCATGCCTGGTGTAAAGACCGATTGCCTCAGGTTGTTTTTTGCCTGTTTCTAAAACGCATTTTGCATAAGACAGCTCCTTTGCCCAGGTTTCTAGTTCGGTTAATACCTTACCCGCAATGCCATGGCCACGACTCTCCGGAAGTGTATACATACGTTTGATCTCCATTGCATCGGGCAAATATTCTTTCATTGCTCCGCAACCAACAAGTTTATCATCATCATACAAAACAATTGCATTTTTTATTTTATCAATCTTGTTGAATTGAGCATAAAATGAATGATCCTTGCCATCTCTCTTCGCAAGATCAGCATCGAGCAATTTTACAAGCTCAATAAAATCAGGATTTGCAGAGTCGGTTCTTATTATAGTAGTCATTGGTGTGTTGGCGAATACTTTTTTTACTTAATAAAAGATTTTCGATCTTAAACTTGCTTAAAAAACTATTTATTTTTTTGATTCTTCAAACAGGGTAATGAATTTCTTTTTATGCCTAAAGTCAGTACCGGTGTCAACCTTTACCAACCCACTTTTTATAAGATGAGCATTGATAAAAGTTTTATTCGCCAAATATAAATAGCAAAGCAAATTATTTTCTGTATCGTACCTATTTTCGTCGTGCTTCAGAAAAACCTTTTTACCCTTTGTTTTATTTATAAGAAAATTAGTTGCCTTACCATTCACTGATTTGTTTTCTTTTATCCCTATAAGCCGGATGATGGTATTATCGCTTAGCTTTATTTTTTCAGGACTTATCACTTCTTTAATTGTAAAAAATTGTTCAACGCTTGGCGACGTTTTGTTATCGAGCTTAGAGCCAAATTGCTTTTTCTTTACATCAATCTTCTTGTCAAATGAGTGGGGGTCTTTAAATATGTAAGGCAGGTTATTTATTTCATTTGTAAAATCAATATCAATTTTCTCTGTCTCTAAAAATTGATAGGTAACATCATCAAAATTTTGTTGATGAATTTGCAACTTCTCTTTTATCACATCTATAAACTCCGGGTTAATCTCATAACCAATGGAATTGCGATGGAGATTTTTTGCTGCAAGTGATGTGGTGCCGCTGCCGGCAAATGGATCAAGTACCGTTTCATTAATGAATGAAAACATTTTAATAAGCCGCCGTGGCAGTTCTTCAGGAAACATGGCAATGTGATTATTCTGGCGTACGCCGCCAAAATTCCAGTGGCCTGCAAAAAATGTATTCCATTCTTCAGCCGTCATCTTTGATAATTCCTTTTGCTCCTTTGAGGGCTTGGGAGCGTTACCAGGTTTTTTAAAATTTAAAATAAATTCATAATCCAGTTTCAAAATGCCATTGCGCGGATAGGGGTAAGAACCCATTTGAACTCCACCACCCGAGGTGTTTGTAGTAGTCACTTTTTGCCAAATGATGGCGCCCATATAGTCGAAGCCGATGCTTTCGCAGAACTTTATAATTTCCTGGCGTATCGGTATTACTTTGTAACGACCATAATAAATGGCTCTTGCAAATTGATCGCCGATATTTATACACAACCTGCAACCATTATGCAGCGTACGATAACATTCTTTCCAAACCAAGTTAAGGTTGTTGATATAAGTCTCATACGTGTCGTGAAAGCCAATTTGATCGGCCGGTCCGTAATCCTTCAATTGCCAATAAGGTGGAGAGGTAATAATAAGATGTACGGACGCGTCCGACACTTCTGCCATTCTCCTGCTGTCTCCGTTTATTATTTTATGATGATTTCCCAAACTGATAAGTATTGCATCAAAATTAATCAAAAGACCTTGGGAGAAGTTTTTTACATCTAATTCCCAAAAAATGAAGTCGAAGGGCTGATTATAATTTTTAGAAACATTCCATTAACAATCTCATAACTTTTTGTTTACCCGCGTAACACAATACCGTAACATACGCAGGATAGTTTTGCCTCTCAAATCAAAAAAAATTGTTTATGAAGCAATTCAACCCCCGCGTTGTGAAAATTTTATTTTTTGCAATCTCTTTCCTTTTTTCCTCCCATTTCTTATTTGCTCAAAACAAAATTGAAGGCAAAATAATAGATGCTGAAACGCAGGTACCGCTGGAGGGCGTAAGCATATCAGTGAAAAACTCAAAAGCCGGAACATCAACAAATTCAAATGGCCAGTTCAGTTTGGATGCCCCAAAAAACAGCAAACTTCTCGTGAGTTTTGTAGGATATGAGCCAAAAGAAATTACAGCCGGTAATGGTAATGTAAACATCCAACTTACATCCGCTACCAAACAATTAAACGAGGTGGTGGTAACGGCTTTGGGTGTAAAAAAAGACATAAAAAAACTTGGTTATTCTGTACAGGAAGTAAAGGGCGAAGACCTGGTAAAAGCAAGAGACCAGAATCCTATTTCGGGACTAACCGGAAAAGTGGCTGGTTTATCTGTTGGTCCATCTGCGGAATTGTTAAGAAAACCAACTGTTCTGCTTCGCGGCAATGAGATTACTTTATATGTTGTAGATGGCATTCCTATTAGTTCTGATACATGGAACATTAGCCCTGATGATATAGAATCCTATACAGTATTGAAAGGCCCCACCGCGGCGGCCTTGTATGGAAGCCGTGCACAGTATGGTGCTATTTTAATTACAACTAAAAAAGGAAATAAGAATCGCAAAGGATGGACGGTTGAAATAAATTCAACCAATTCAATTGATAAAGGATTTCTTGCTTTTCCAAGAGTGCAGGATGAATATGGCCCTGGTGAAAACGCACTCTATGCCTTTGGTAACGGTTTGGGTGGCGGCTTAAATGATGCTGACTATGATATATGGGGCCCTAAGTTTGAAGGGCAGTTAATACCACAATGGGACGGAGAATATGATCCCAATCAAACATACACTACAACTTTTCCGGGAGGTTATGTTTGGACAGGAAACATTAAGCCCACTCCTTATGTTGCACGTGGCAAGGGCAATTTGGATCGTTTTTTAAGAGCGGGCTTTCAAACCACAAATAATATTTCTCTTGGCGCTGCGGGCGATAATTATAATCTTCGTTTTTCTCTTTCACATTCTTACCAGGAAAGTATTATTCCTAATATGCAATTGAATATTACAAATTTCAATGTGTATGGCTCTTTCAATCCTTCAAAACGTTTGAAGATTGAAGCCAACATGAACTTCAACAGGCAATACACTCCTAATTACCCTGATGTGGATTACGGGCCTAATAGTTTAATATATAACATGTCAGTGTGGACAGGTGATGACTGGGATGTGGAATCTCCGTTGATCAAAGGCGAATGGCAACCCGGTAAAGTAGGAACACAAAATATTTTTGCAGAATATCAGCGTTACCACAATCCCTGGTTTATGGTGAATGAATGGCTGCGCGGCCATCATAAATCGGATCTATATAGTTATGTTTCCGCAAACTTCAAGATTAATGATAATCTTAACGTTACGGGCCGTACGCAAGTATCAACCTATAATTTATTAAGAACAGAAAAAATGCCTTATTCTGCACATCCTTACAGCAGGGAAGGCAACAAAGGTGACTATCGGGAAGATCACCGCAATCTTTTCGAAAATAATAGTGAAGTGTTGCTGAACTATAATTATACGGTAAAGAATTTTTTAAATCTTTCCGGTTTTGTGGGTGGCAGCTTAAGGTCGCTTTCATACAATTCAAATTTTACTTCTACCGATTATTTGAGTGTGCCAGGTGTGTATAGTTTTAGTAACTCACTCAACCCGGTTCAATCAAACAGTTTTGCATCAGACATGAGAGTCCTAAGTGCTTATGGTTCACTCGATGCTTCATTTGATAAATATGCAACGCTGTCTTTCACAGGCAGGGTTGATAAATCGTCAGCTTTGCCCCAGAATCATAACAGTTATTTTTATCCAAGTATTTCTTTTGCTTCAGTCATTTCTGACTATGTGCACTTGCCCGAAGGAATTTCATTTTTGAAAATACGGGGTTCATTTGCAGATGTGCATGGCGATGCAACTTCGGCTACTATCGGCATGGCGCCTTTTTCTACTATTTCTGCGTTTGGCAATGCGCCTTCAGGCACTTCATTGTTTGATTATCCGTTGGACTACGGAAATAATTATTCCTCTCCTTATGGCGGCCCCGATTATTCATTGATCCCGGTCTACTCTACTTTGAAACCATACAACAACCAGGCTGCTGCCACATACTCTACCCAAATTGTTGACCCGAATATCAAAACATTCAATCGTGTAAACTTCGAGGAAGGTTTTGATATAAAATTTTTAGGAAACAGGTTAGGATTCAGCGCTACGGCTTTTCAATATATTGATGGACCGAGAATCTTGTATAATCCGATTTCAACAGCAAGCGGTTATGGCACTTATGTTTTAAATGCGTTAAAAACAAAAAAAACAGGATATGAATTTTCACTCTCGGGTACCCCGGTAAAAACCAGCAGTGGATTTATGTGGGATGTATTGGTTAATGTCTCCACTTTCCAGGATAAATACCTGGAACTGCCGCCCGGCCAAACAACCTATAATACTTTCTTTAAAAATGGAGATCGCATAGATAAATTTTACAGCAGTGCTTTTGTAAGAACTCCCGAGGGCCAAATCATTAATGATGCCGCCGGAAAGCCATTGTCCAATCCTGTTTCGCAATTCCTGGGATATCTGAATGCAAAATATCAGTGGGCTGTCCATAATCAGGTTTCATGGAAGGGTCTTTCTCTTGGTTTCCAGTTTGATGGCAGTGTGGGTGGAGTTACCACTGACTATATGCACAACAAAACTATGCGGGGAGGAAGAAATATTGAAACGGTACAAGGAGCTTTGGGAGCAGCACGATCAACCGATAATGATCATGCAGGGGATCCAAACTATCCCGGCGTATTTGTAGGCGAAGGCGTAGTTGTGTCAAACAGTACATCTATCAACTACGACGGTCAAACCGGGGCTGTTCTTAACTACAAAGACCTTCAGTATGCAAACAACACCCAGGTAGTGCAGGTGCAGGACTATGTGAGTAAGTATTATAATATTAGTGAAGCTAATTTGATGAGCAAGACATTTGCAAAGCTCAGGGAAGTTACTATTGGCTATAGTTTGCCTGAAAAGATGCTGAGTAAAAGTTTTATCAGTAAAGTCACTCTTTCATTGGTAGGCCGCAACCTGCTTTATTTCTATAAAGACAAAAGATTTAAAGATGTGGATCTTGATCAATATAATTATGGACTAGGCGGTACAGGTCTGCAATCTCCTACCACCCGCAGGTATGGCTTTAACATTAACGTTGTATTCTGAAAAACAAAAAACTAAAAAAAATGAAACGTACATTTTATATAATTTTTATTACAATCATTGCCTTTTCAGGTGCAGGTTGTAAAAAAACATTCGAGGATTTAAATCTAAATGAAAATAAGCCTACGAGTGTTCCGGCTTCCTTGTTGTTTAATAATATTTTAAACAACATGTTTGATGCACCTTACGGATCAGGTGAAAGATACTCGCAGTATTTTTTATGCAACTATGATTACTACGGCAACAACCGATACGATTTTGGCTCTGGTGATAATTACTATAATACGCTGAAAAATGCAAACAAGATGATCGATGAAGCAGCCAATGGTGGCTTGCCTGAAGTAAATTCTTATGAGGCTATGGCAAAATTCTTCAAGGCATATTTTTTTACAAAGATGAGCCTGGAAATGGGCGATATACCGATGACAGAGGCTTTACAGGGTTCAGCTGATCTTACTCCGGCCTATGATGCTCAAAAAACAGTTTTTCAGAAAGCTTTTGTATGGCTTGACAGCGCCAATACTGAGTTAGCGCAATTGATTACCGACAATGCTACCATTAGTGGTGATATTTATTTCAATAATGATCTTTCAAAATGGAGAAAGGTGGTCAATACTTTTCACTTACGCCTTTTGATTGAATTAAGTAAAAAGGAAAGCGATGCTGATCTGAATATCAAACAACAATTTGCTACTATACTAGGTGATGCAATTAAATATCCGGTCATGACCAGCATGGATGATAACCTCCAGTACCAGTTTATTCATCCCACAAACGATTATCCGATGAATCCGGATAATTTTGGATTTGACGCGTTGCGATACAATACATCTGCTACCTACATAAGTCTTCTGACTCAAACTAAAGATCCACGGGTATTCATAACAGCGGAACCAGCTTCAGCACTGGTTGCAGGAGGCAAGAGCCCCACAAGTTTCGATGCATTTTTAGGTGCCGATCCGGGAGAGGATCTGGGCATAATGTATGTAAAAGGAAACAGCGGTCAGTATTCTTTAATTAATCGCAAGCATTATTATGAAACATATACCGGCGAACCGAGTATTCAGATAGGTTATCCTGAATTGATGTTTACCATTGCCGAAGCGATTAACAGGGGTTGGATCAACTCAGGCCCGTTAGGCAACGCAGAAACTTATTATACGGAAGGTATTAAGGCCTCTATGTCTTTTTACGACATTCCCGAATCAGGTTCATTCACTGCATATTTTTATCAATCAGGAGCCCCTGGCTCAAACGCCGTTTATAATTCTTATAATATAGATTTTGATTTCAATACTTTTTACAACCAGCCTTCTGTGAAGTATGCGGGCGACAATGCTACAGGCTTGACGCAAATATTGAAGGAAAGATATCTTGCATTATTCCGCCACTCCGGATTTGAATCTTATTTTACATATCGGAGAACAGGTGTGCCCACATTTACAACAGGGCCGGGTACTGGTAATGGAGGAAGAATCGCTATGCGGTACAAATATCCGGGTTCAGAAGTTACGGCAAATACTGAAAACTACCAGGCTGCGTTGCAGGATCAGTTTGGGGGCAACGATGATATCAACGGCGTAATGTGGTTATTAAAATAAATATATATTACAGGTCGGTTTTTCATACAGGGACGGAATTTGTAGGTTTCGTCCCTCTTTTAAAATTGTCAAATGCATAAATCTATTGTCCTTATCCTGCTGGCAATATTAATCAAGTTACAAACGGTTTCTGCACAAGCAAAAACTGAAAACCTTGTGATCGTAACCCTGGATGGTATGCGCTGGGAAGAAGTTTACGGAGGTGCTGATTCTGCTCTTCTGTTAGATAAAGAGTTTACAAAAGACAGTGCCGGAACAAGCGGTAAGTTTTGGGATGATAACATTGATGTGAGACGTAAAAAATTATTTCCTTTTTTATGGAGTACTGTTGTAAACAAAGGCCAATTGTATGGGAACAGGTGGAAGGGAAGCGAGGTGAATAATGCGAATGTTTATAAATTTTCTTATCCGGGCTATAACGAAATATTTACCGGCTACCCCGATACCGCAGTAAATTCCAATGATAAGATCTGGAATAAGAATATTAATGTTCTTGAATTTATAAACCAGCAAAACGGGTTTAAAAATAAAGTCGCCGCGTTTTCAACATGGGATGTGTTTCCATATATTTTAAATAAACAAAGAAGTAAACTTTATGTAAATAGCGATACAGATTCGCTGCCATATACCACTGAAAAGTTTAAGCTTATTGATGACATACAGTCGCTCACCACAAGGCCTATAGGCGTACGTCCCGATGTGCTTACATACATCGCTGCAAGGGAGTATATGAAAGAAATGAAACCGAAAGTTTTGTATATAGCTTTCGATGAAACAGATGATCTTGCACATGCGGGAATGTATGATCAGTATCTTGCAAGCGCCTATGCAGAAGATCGTATGATTGAAGACCTCTGGAACTACATTCAATCAACACCACAGTATAAAAACAAAACGACGCTCATCATAACATGCGACCACGGCCGGGGAGATAATCCTAAGGAGAACTGGCAGCATCATGGCGCCAAGATTGAAGATGCCGGGCAAATATGGATTGCTGCCATTGGCCCTGAAACAAAACCAATGGGAGAGATTACTTCAAATAAAGTTTTGTACCAGGAACAGCTTGCTGCGACCTTTGCAAAATTGCTTGGCTTTACCTTTACAGCCAACCATACTGTTGCCGCACCTATTGAAAGTATTTATAAGAATGGAATGATGAATGCAACAAGCAGTAAATAATTTGAATTCTTTGATAGAAATGTTTTTGTAAAATTATAAACTAAAGCAATCCATGCCCCTCTCCGCCGTGGCGGAGAGGGGTTGGGGTGAGGCCAATGACTGAAACAGAAGCTATAAAAATTACTGATGAAATTCTTTCTCTATACCAGCAATATGGAGACCAGGATTACATTGGTGAACCAGTATCACAAATAGAACACATGTGCCAATGCGCACAATTAGCCGAGAAAGAAAATTATGACAATGAAGTAATACTCGCTGCATTCTTTCATGATATAGGCCACTTATGTGAACACATAATGGAAGTGGATTACATGGATGAATATGGAATCGTAGATCACGAAAAAATTGGCGCCGAATATTTGGCGGGCAAAGGTTTTTCAAAAAAAATTACCAGTCTTATTGCTTCGCATGTCGAAGCGAAACGTTACCTCACTTTCGCATATCCTGATTATTATAACAGACTTTCGGAGGCAAGCAAAAACACATTGAATTTTCAGGGTGGACGCATGAATGAAAATGAGGCAAAGGATTTTAAAAAAGACGAATGGTTTCCCCTGTACATTACGTTGCGTGGCTGGGACGAGAAAGCCAAAGATGAAAATGTGCCATTACCGGCACTAGATCATTATCGTGCGATGATGATAAATCATTTAACCCAAAAAAATAAGCAATGAATATTGAATTGGTAGTATTTGACATAGCGGGCACCACCGTTTCAGACAAAGGAAACGTCAATGATTTTTTTCGTGATGCATTCTTAAATGCGGGTATGGAAGTTGACGCTGCTGATGTAGACGGTGTGATGGGTTATAGAAAAAAGGAAGCCATAGAAATCATTGTAGCAAAATATAAACCGGGTTCTGAAAATGATGTTGATTTCATTGATGGTATCCACGAAGATTTTACGAAACAAATGGTGAATTTTTACGAAACATATGATGGCCTTTCGCCACTGCCCTTTGCTGAAAAAGTATTCCAGGAGCTTCAGGAAAATAAAATAAAAGTTGCCCTCAACACCGGCTTTACCAGGGCCATAACAGCGCCTATTTTAAAAAGGCTTGGTTGGGACCAGGCCGCTTTTATAGATGAAGTTATTTGCAGCGACGAAGTTCCGGAAGGAAGACCGCACCCTTATATGATAGAGAAACTCATGAAAGATCTTGAAATAGGGCATGCCGAAAATGTGGCAAAAGTGGGTGATACAAAAGTAGATATTGAAGAAGGCAGAAATACAGGCTGCGGTATAGTGATAGCAGTAACCACCGGCGCTTACACTAAAGAACAGCTTGCAAAATACCACCCTGATCACATCATAGATTCGCTGGAATCATTGCCTTTATTAATACGTTAATTGTGCAGGCAGCCTCACTAAAAATTTACAAGGCAAAATACAGGGATACTTACGTTGCTGTCTTCGCGGCAATCATAACATTTCTAACATACGCCTCTGTATATGCATTCAGAAAACCGTTTACGGTCGGTAGTTTTAGTAAAGCTCCGTTGATATTCGGAATGGATTACAAAGATGCATTGGTTATAAGCCAGGTAATTGGTTACATGCTGAGTAAATTTTACGGAATAAAATTTATTGCAGAATTAAAACGCTTTGGCAGGGGTAAATTAATTCTTTTGCTGGTTGGTATTTCCTGGTTCGCTTTATTGCTTTTTGCTATAGTTCCGGCGCCTTTTAATATCATTTTTTTATTTATCAATGGCTTCCCTCTTGGCCTGCTTTGGGGAATTATCTTTACCTATGTTGAGGGACGAAAGGCAACTGATTTTATTGGGGCTGCCCTTGCAGTGAGTTTTATTTTTTCCTCGGGTTTTGTAAAGTCGGTTGGAAAATACCTACAGGTTGATTTTCATGTTACTGACTGGTGGCTGCCCTTTCTTACCGGGCTTGTTTTTGTTGTCCCGTTATTACTTTTTGTGTATCTGCTCGAAAAAATTCCGGCTCCCTCCGCGGAGGATATTGAAAGCCGCATTGTGCGATTACCCATGAGTAAAACAGAACGTAAAAAATTCTTTTCCGAATTTCGCTACGGGCTGGTGATGCTCATTATTCTGTATATTTTCCTGACGGTATTTCGTGACGTCCGTGATAATTTCGCAGCGGATATATGGAGCGAACTTGGCTTCGGTAACCAGCCCTCGGTTTTTACCGCAACTGAGATACCTATTACCATAATTGTTTTAATCCTGATCGGCAGTATGATTCTGATTCGCAATAATCGTAAAGCTTTGGTCATAACTCATATAATAATTGTCGCCGGATTTTTAATGGCGGGAATCAGCTCGTTTATGTTTATCAATCATCTGCTATCCCCATTTTTATGGATGACCTTTGTTGGCCTTGGATTGTATATGGGCTATATTCCTTTCAATTGCATTTTATTTGAGAGACTTATTGCGACTTTTAAAGTCGGCGGCAACGTTGGTTTCCTTATGTATATTTCCGATTCGTTTGGCTACCTGGGAAGCGTAGCCGTTATTATCAGCAAAACGATATTTAGTAATAAATTACAATGGGCAACCGTCTATTCAAATGGGGTGATGTATTTATCAGTAGTGGGAATTGCAGGAACCTTATTGGCATTACAATATTTTAATAAGAAATATAAACAGGGCAGTAATCTTTCGGTAATAAATAGAGAAGTAGTAAATATTCCCGTAATTACCTAAACCTTCCTATAATCAAAAAATTAGTTCAATGGCTTCAGCAATTGTAATAGGTGCAGGCATAGTAGGTTTGGCAACAGCTCGTGCACTTTCATTAAAAGGATTTGATGTAACAGTTATCGAAAGATCCGGCAAAGCAGTGGGCGCCTCAGTAAGAAACTTTGGAATGATATGGCCCATTGGCCAGCCTCAAGGAAAAATGTACGACCGGGCTGTTCGCAGCAGAAATATATGGAAAGAAATTTCGGAGGATGCAGGCTTTTGGAAAGATGAATGTGGAAGCTTGCACCTAGCTTATCACGAGGATGAGTGGCAGGTATTACAGGAATTGTATGAAGCTTTTACAAGTAGTGGCCGGCCGGTAAGTTTAAAAACAAAAGAAGAGATCACCAGGAATTTTAATGGTGTCAATCCTGAAAATTTAATCGGTGGGCTATTTAGTAATACGGAATTAATTATTGATCCGAGAGAAGCTATCGAGTCATTGCCCGGCTATCTATCCCAAAAATATAATGTTCATTTTGTATGGAATAAAAATGTGAATGCCGTTGAAACAAATAAAGTATGGATGGGAGAGGAGTTTATACAGGCAGATGTTATTTGCATTTGTTCCGGTGCTGATTTTGAAACATTATTTCCTGAAAAATTTTCTGAACTGAAAATTACCAAATGCAAATTGCAGATGATGCGTTTTACAAATAGTAATACAAATTTTAAAATAGGCACTTCTTTATGTGGCGGGCTATCTCTTATTCATTATGAAAGTTTTAAAGCCGCGGCGTCACTGCCTTTGCTGAAAGAAAGATATCAGCATGAATTAAGTGAATATTTAAAGTCGGGCATTCACGTAATGGTTTCACAAAATGGAAACGGTGAACTTACCGTAGGGGATTCGCATGAATATGGATTGACTTTTTCGCCTTTTGATGAAGTATATATTAATGATCTGATTCTGAAATACCTCAAGACATTTGCCCTCACTGATGATTGGAATATGATTCAGTCATGGCATGGCTTATATCCAAAAATGCCGAATGGTAAAACAGATGTCTTTTTGAAAGCTGAAGACGGCGTGTACATCATTAATGGACTTGGCGGCGCAGGAATGACGCTTTCATTTGGGTTTGCGGAAGAAGTAGTGGGAGGCCTTTAACGTAAGTTATATCATAATTTTTTTTTTTACCCCCAAATAAAAATTCTTAAAGTAATCTTTCTTTACAGCGCAACTAAACCTGAGGCTTTAGGAATTCAAAGTGTTTCCTTTTAAAAAGACAATTGATTAAATTTGTAAAAAAAGATTATGAACTCAACTGAGATCAGGCAGAAACTTCACCACTATATAGAAATAGCGCAAGACAAAAAGCTTAAGGCAATTTATACGATTGTAGAGGATGAAATTGAAAAGCCTCTAAATCCTTGGGATGATCCTGAATTTGTTGATCTGGTAGAAAGAAGAGAACAGTCGTATTTAAACGGTACAGCCAAAACTTATTCATGGGAGGAAGTTCAAAAGAGAGCTAAGCTTAGCCTGCAAAAAACGCGATTAAAAAAATGACATATCGCCTGGAATTTCATGAAGAGGCTGACGCGGAATATATGCAATCGTACATTTGGTACGGCTTAAGGCAAAGAGGTTTAGAAGAACGATTTAGAAAGGCTGTTGATGAAGCCTTACAGAAGCTCAAAGCTAATCCTAAGTATTTCGGTTTTTGCAAAAAGCCGTACAGGCAGGTCGCAGTCAAATCTTTTCCTTTTGTAATTGTTTATAAAATTTTTGAGAAGGAAAATTCTGTTTTTATCGCTGCGATTTACCATACGAGCAGAAATCCCAAAAAGAAATTTAGAAAGAATAGTTAATGTAATTCCCACGGAAGATGTTATTCAGTAATCCATTTACGCCGCTTCATTCTTATTATAATAAAACGTCCAGATCTTGTTATACTTATCGGCAACAACTCCAATTTTTGCGCCATCCGGCATATCGCCAAGTGCTTCCTTAATGGAGCCGCCTGCCAAAAGATTATTGTAGAATTTTGTAATCTCTTCCTCATTTTCACAATTGAGGCAAAGGGACACAGTATTTCCATCGGTTATCGGGCCCTTTCTCATGTCGGAACCCATTAGCATATTATTCCCAATAGTAAGAGAAGCATGTAAGATGGAATCTTTGTAAGAGGGCGGCATCATGGAAGCCATTGGCGATTCACCCACTGTAATTATTGTAAGTTCGCCACCGAGGCAATCTTTGTAAAAATTCATTGCTTCGCGGCAATTATCATTGAAAGTTAAATAAGAATTAAGTTGTGCCATTTTTGTAAAATTTAAATATTAATAAATTTATTTCAACAAAAATCGATTGTTTCATTGATATTAATGCGGTATAAACCTGACAACTTGAGGGGGTGATTGCGACTATTCATCCTGTAAGAATTTCATAAATTATTACGGTTGAAATCCAGTTTAAGATTAAAGCCCGGGCTATCATGGTATAGGCTATTAAAAAAGCCAAAAGAGATTATGCTCTTTTGGCTTTCCCATGCTGGTTGTTTCTGTTTTTATTTTATGGCTTTTTTTCAAAAATGAAGCAGGATTATGCTCATCAGTTTTTGGCTTTTTTGAAGTTACTCAATTCACCTAATGAACCATCTTCAACCGCTACGGATACAAAGTTTTTGTCGCCATCGAGATTTATGATCCACACATGCCTGTTGTCTTCGTGTGCCTCAACTGCCTGTGTGATGTCGTAATCAATATATTCTCTTTTTACAATTCTCCTTATGTCGCGTGGTAAGTCTTTTTCTGATCCGTAAAAAAGAGAGTAGAATAAATTTCCTTTTACGTCATAAAGACATTTATATTGCTTTTCATCTTTAATAAAATCAACACTGTATTTGTTTCCAACCCTGTTCCATTTCGTATCATTTGCATTTGGAAAAGAATTGGAAAATGCACTTAAAGTTCTTTTGCTTACACGTGATTCTGCAAGAGAACCATCATTTTTAGTGTTGGCTAATTTGTCACCGTATTCAAAACTGGTAACGACACCTGATTTCCTGTTGGATTGGCCAAATGAATTGCTAATGCATAGAGTTGTTGCCACAAAGGCGATCAACAAATAATTGAGTTTAGTTTTCATTGTTTCGATATTTAAAATGATAAGATAGTTTTTACAATATCAAAACTAAACACACAAGAAGGCCGGTGTTAGCCAAACTGAGTAAGCTATCATTTTGGCTAACCCGTAAAGAGTATGACTGAGTAAGTAAATGTATCAATGCCGTGGTGGATACAGCGTATTCAGGAGTTTGTCTTTCCTGCTTTTTGATACGTTGATTGAAGTGCCATCACTTAAGATGAGATGGCCGCCTTCGCCGCGAATATATTTTACCACTTCGTTAAGATTTACAATGTGGGAATGATGCACACGAATAAAAAATTTGAAATCCTTCAACTGTTCTTCGATCTCCTTTAAGGTACGGCAGGCGATAATTTTATTTTTATCTTTCATGTAAAAGCAGGTGTAGTTATCATTGGCATTGCACCGCATTAACTGGTCGGCTGGTATCAGCTCAAAGCCTTCTAAGGTAGGTACAGCCAGCTTATTAAAGTCATGGCCTTTGGCGCGGATTTGATCAAGCAGCATCCCAAACTGTGATGCAACAGGTAAATCTTTTTTCTCTTCCACTTTTTTTACAGCGGTAAGCAGTTCTTTGTGATCAATGGGTTTTAATAAATAATCCAGTGCACTAAAGCGAATGGCTTTAATAGCATAATAATCGTAGCACGTGGTAAATATTACGGCGAAAGAAATTTCATTAAGCTGTTCCAGTAATTCGAACCCAGTCATGCCGGGCATTTCAATATCAAGAAATACGAGATCGGGTTTTAATTTTTTTATTGCCTCGAGCCCGGCGATAGAAGACTCACACCGGGACACAATATTCACGAAGGGGCAATATGCTTTCAACTGAGATTCCAGGTCTTCGATCCAACGAGCTTCATCATCTATAATAATTGCATTAATCATATAACCGGTATTTTCGGTAATGCATAATGAGCTGCAATAAGCACTTCATGCTTTTACAAACAATCATGCCCGGTTATTTTCATATTGGATATTGCGACTTACTTTCTAATAAAATTCAAATTGAGTAAAATAAATTTCTAAGGGTTTGGGGTTAAAATTTATAGAAGCCTGTATAGCTATGCTTCTTTTCTGTTTAAAATTAATCCTGGTAATATTGAAAAATTCGTTAAATGTTTTGAAAGGCCGATTTTGTGCAATGAAAAGTAGATGGGATAGAAATGAATCAATCAACTTTCGTAAACCGGAATGTATAAACAAAAGGTTTTAATACCATTCCGTGTGAAAGTTCGATAGCAGAAGGCTGCTGCACTTTTATGAGGGCCGTATTATCGTTAATAAACTGCAACCTGGCAGTTGCGTTAATGGATTTATTGGAACCCATAGTCATCACAGTATCGCCTGCATTCCCTTCACCGGGCAGGGCGTGTTTTAGAATTCTATAGTATTGAGAGCCTACAGAAATATCTTCCACTTTAAGCTTCATGTCTTCTGCCAAAGTACAGGAAGAGCAGCCCGCAAAGCCATTGAAAATATTTAAGAACGCTGTGTCATTGGTCTTCAAATAATAAAACTGGACATAGCTCTTGATAGAAACTTTATTTTCATCTATCGCGTCAATTTTCAGGTATCCGTTGGTTGATGCTGCTTTGGGGTCAACACTTACCAGTTTCCAGTCTCCTGCAAATCTTTCAATGAGGTTTCCGGAAGTTGCAACCGGCTTGCTGATATTTGTGTTTTTCGTGTTACTTGTCTTTCTATCAGCGGCCTCAGTATTTACTTTTTTCTCATCAGCGCCCTTTACCGGTTTATTATTTTCGCTTGTTTCATTGGGTTCGGTTGCTGCTTGCTTATTATTATCATCTGCCGCATTACTTGTGTTGACGACAGTATTATTTTCTGCGCCTGGAGTTTTGTTATTATTAAAAGTGTAAACGAGAAGTGCCGCAATCGCAATTACAAGCACGGCAGCTATTAATATAAGTCCCGCGTATTTTTTATAAAACGGTTCCGGTGCTTTCACAAACGGTTTCGGTTCCAAAGGTGCAAAGGATTCGGCGGCGGTTGTGTCCTTAAGTTCGTTGATGAGCAGGTGCAGGCCGGAGTTATAATTTTTGCTGAAATCTATGTGTTGCAACCTTTGCAGCCGGAAAGGGGTTTTACTGTCAACAAAAATAACCGGGATTACTTTTTTCTTTTCTTCCAGTGCATAGTACACTTCGTCGAGTACATTGTTGGACGTTACCGATTTTTCAGTTTCAATAAATAATAAGCAATCACAGGTTTCGAGTGCCTTCTCTATTTCCAGGTCCCATTCCGATCCCGCTCTTATATCTTCCTGGTCAATCCACACATTAAAACCTTCCTTCTTAAGATCAAGTGCAAGCTTCAGTGCAAATTCAGAACCATCAGCCCGTGAATAACTAAAGAAGATTTTTTCTAAAATCATGAAACCAATTTAGTAAGTTGAATGTACAGTTAAAAAATGAAAAAATTAAAAAGAGGGCAGGCTTTCCATTTGAACAGGCAGTTCACACAAATTTTCAAAACATTCGCTGCCTGCTTACAATAAAAAACTGAGATCTTCTCCCTGCTCAATTTGCTTTGTTATTGTCTTCCTGCTATTTTCTTCTGCAGAAAATAAGATACCCGTATGCCCGCCAATAAATGTTAATACCGAATCCTTCAGCAGTAACGCTGTGCCTTCCGGTAATCCAATAATTTTCAGCGAAGGATTTGTTTGGATGAATTCAAACAGTCTCTGGTTGCGTGTCTCGCCATTAAAGCCTTCCGCCTTTTTATTATAGTAATGCGGATTTATTTGAAATGGGAAAAAGCCCAATGCTTTAAAACTTTTTGGTTGTATCACCGGCATATCGTTGGTGGTGCCAATGGTAGGGCCTGTAATATTTGACCCGGCGCTCCAGCCAATGTAAGGAGCGCCTTCATTTATTTTATCGATAATAATTTCTAAAATTCCGGTTTCATAAATATCGTGCAACAGCTTAAAGGTATTACCGCCGCCAATCATTATTGCATCGCTTTGCCCGATGATATTTTTTGCGTTATGGTGATTTACCAAAGTGATTTTGTGTGGCAAATCTTCCAAAGCTGCAGCGACATCATTTGCATAATTCTCATAATTTTTACCCACCAGGGCAAATGGGATGAATGCAATTTGCAAAGGCTGCGCTCCAAGAAAATTTTTTATAATTGGAGCCGCGGACTCCAGGTAATCCTCGTTTCCCGAGCGGGAACTGCTTAATGCAAGAATTTTTTTTGATGCCATGTTATTATACAATAAAGATATGCTACACATTTTAAGTTGACTAGAAGATATTGTGTGCGTTCCTGAAGAATAGAAGTTGGCTTTACAATGGTTTAAAAACTGCGTATATTTTTATAACTTACCAATTATAAATCTTTAAAAAATATTCGCAAAAATAGGTTGAGTGAAAAAAATTCTTAAGTAATCGAGGTGTGTTATTTAGCCTTAAAAATTAAAACCCGTTGGTCGTAGACCAGACGGTGGCGTTCCAGGTTTTGAGATCTAAAGAGATTAAAGTAATAATACCAACAACGGCAAAAAATAAATTTTTAATACATCTTTATGAAAGCTCTGAGATTTCTGCTTTTAATTACATTGCTGACACATCACTCCTTATTGCAAGGACAAGACACTTTAAAATTTGCTGACACGAAAAATAATAAAGTAAACTTTGTGACAAATATTGACATTAAACAAGCGACCAAAGACGGTATTTACCTAAAAGGTTACGTTGTAAATATTCCATACGACAAGCTGTTAAAATTGAATGGCAAAAAAGTTCGTATTAAAGGTAAGGTGACAATTGTAAAAGGGAATAAGCACTATACTGATGGTGAAATCAGGCAAGGACGACAGGAAGACACTAAACATATTCTAAATCCCGAAATTAAAGTTATAAGCGATTGACAGCATTGTTATAAACTTACTAATGACGCAAGAAGTACGGCGAATAACAAATAAGACTTCGTCGGGAACGTAGTGCCTACGATGAAGTCCAATGTTCCAGACATCGTGGGTGTTGCTCTCTTTCGCAACTCCATGCAATCCCACTCGTGAGACCGAACAGGGGCGTTCCAGGTTTTGAAATTTAAAGAGGTTAAGTATAATACCGCCAATGGCAAAAATTGAGAAAACTGAATCACGTCTAATAACATAAATACTAAATGTAAGCGGTAATTAAAAACTGACTTCAGCGACAGATCGACTCATAATAATTTTGTGGAAATCCCTAAGTTCAGCATCGTATTCTGACAAAACTTAATAATGCCTAATTCCAAACAAATTATCTTTTTAATAGCTTTAGCTTTCATGTCACTTAAAGGAATAGCGCAAACTAATTCCCATAATGACACAACCTTCTTTAGCCCTGATAATTTTTTGAGAGACACTTTATACATTAAAGCTCAATTTATGGAGTGTGGTGAGTGGGGCGGTCATTTAGAATTGTCAAAAATATTTGTAAAGAACAATCAATTTTACATCAATTATCAAAGGTTTTCACCAGACTGCAATTCAATTAAGGAAAACAACGGCAGACCAATACAAACCCTTATTAAGACACTAAATAAAAGATTGCTTAACAAGGACAAACAATTAGTTCGTAAATATTTTCATCAATTGATAGAGGCAAAGTTTAGACAACCTCCACCTATGAATGAAGGTTATATTTTTGAAATTAAAAATTCAAACCAAAGCATTAACTTATTTGTTTACACTTGGGGTACGACAACAAAAGACGAGTATTTACAATTTATTAAGCAACTATTCGACTAACTACCGCTTACATGGGGTTTGCTTCTATGCTGGCTGACGTGAATGTCCTCGTCTTTTGTAATAATACCAGCTCCTCTTGCCGCATCGCACATGACAAGGAAATCATCTGTTATCAAAATTTCAAGAACGCAAAAGATTTAGCCTATAACAATCCTTCAAATACTTCATCCCTAAATTCCGCATTAATTCTGGCTAATCGCTGTATACAATGTGATTCGATAATAAAACCTGTTATAGAACTAAAACTTCGCTTACTTGTTACTTTAGGAAAATATAAAGAAGGTTCTGAATTTGTAGATTCTCTGAGAGAAAATGATTTCGAATTTCCATACAAAAAGACATTGAATCACGACAATTTTTTAGCATTGCAATTTCAAATGAGTAAAGACACAAATAATCGAAACTTAATTTACCGAAAAATGGCTTCTAACCTTGAACAATATATTAACAGCAAAAATTTAAATTCCAAAGAATTCGAGGAAGCCTTTTTAGACTTATATAGTATTAAAGAAAATTTTATTGATTCAATTGTAATTAATAGAGAGATTGATTCGCTAAAAATTAAATACCCAAATAATGTAAAGTTTTTTGACTTCTTCCGACAATAATTCTTATCAACTTTTTGTTGATAACCCCATCCATGAAATTATAAATCAGCGACAGCTCCAGGCATAACGTTGGTCTCATCTGTTAATAACAATCTAACATTTTATTCAACAAGGATAGTCTCCCATTAAATGAAATTTCCCTGACAAGCCTATCAGCCACACTTTTTAGTTTTAATAAGAATTTCAGGATGGGAGAATTAATAATAAAAAAAGGAAGGAAATATGAATAGTATTATTCCCTTCTGCAAGCATCGCTTAATTTTTACTGCAATAGTTTTTGGAAAAACGGAATCAGTTCATTTGCGAGAATTGCATGTTCTTCTACGGTAGGGTGCCCGGCACAGCCATGTGCCTGCATCGGGTTAAAAAAATACAATGCTATCTTTTTATCGCTTTCATGAGCTGCGTCAATATTTTGCTTTACAGCGGTAAGGCAATTTTGAAGCAAATTTCTTGAATCGCCATGCACCATAGGACTGCTGAGTAAAGCGATTTGTGCCAGGGGATATTTGCTTTTTACCAATTCAACAAAATGGGTATAATGATTTACAAATGTAGCGCTGTCAAATGGCAGCCTTGGTCTCTTACCATCGCCGTGGCTAAAATCGTTGGTTCCTAAAGCAATGCTTACGATATTGGGCGTGTACTTTTTGAAGTCCCATTGCTCCGGGCCTGCAGCCGTAAGATTTGCTTTTTCATAAACATCGGGCATGGCAGGCCCGTCACTATTCCAGTTGCGGTACACACCAATGCCGCTCACACAACTCATGATAAAATTTACAGCCAGTGCTCTTGCAACCCGCGGGCCATAAGCATAATAAGCATTGTGCTGGTCATGGTAAACACCAGTGCCACAAGGCACTTCAGAAGGATCTGCCGCCGCACCACAGGTAATACTATTACCAATAAATTCTATTAAAGGCCTTTCAGGAACCTTGAGTGATATCAGATTTTTTCCTGTAATCTTTTGAATATTGATAGGCCCGGTTTGCGCTTCCGTCGTTTTGTAGATCCAGATCGTATGTTTACCCTCCTCAGGGGCACTAAGTACAATTGGCTGATTTGAATTTCCCTCTACTCTTACTTTTTTTTGATAATCGCCATCCAATGTGTATTGCAAATAATTGTGGCTACTGGCATCGGGCAGCGAAGCGAAGACCTGGCAATTTTTTCCTTCGAAGCTAAAACCAAAATGAACTGCCGAACTTATTAGCTCCAGGTTTTTTTGATCGTCTATAAGATACCGTCCAAAAGGTTGCAGGTTCGTTGCAGCCAATTCATTCGATGTCGTAATGATATTTTTCCTGGAAGACGAGCAACTTGCAAAAAAGAAGCAAATGATGATTGCGAGGTTCGTGATTTTTTGTTTCATGGTAATTTAGCCTCAACCCGAATAAGAGATGAGTGCATTGAATGATATTTAAGATTAGAAATTATTGAACTTTTTATTAGGAATAAATATTTAATTACTTTCTAAAATAGTGACACCTTTTTCTCCTGCAATAATTGCTTTGTGTGCCAGTTTGTAAAAAAGCGATGTCTCTACTATGCCCGGAATATTTTTGCAAGCGGGATTTATTTCAGGTAAACCGGGCCAGTTTTCAAAATAAACATCCAACAGGTAATTCCCATTTTCTGTAATAACAGGGCCGTCTTTTTTATCATTCATGCGCATAGAACTTTTTACCCCGGTAAATAGTTGTGCGATTTTATAAGGAACAAATGCGTTAGCCTGCGGAAGAACCTCAAGCACCAGCGGATACTTTGTGTCAAATGTATCAACCAGTTTTGAATCATCCCCAACCAGCACAAATTGCTTTGCCATAGAGGCAAGTAATTTTTCCTGGGTATGAATGCCCCCACCGCTTTTTAAAGCATTTAATTGTTTGTCAAACTGATCGCAGCCATCAAAATAAATATCAATTTCATTAAAGATTTCTGTGGGTAATACAGTCAGCATTTCTTTTAATAGCAATTGCCTTGTAGTGAATGAAGAGGTAACGAATTTTACATACAAACCATTTTCTATTTCTTTTTTAAGAAATTCAACAACATAAGCGATCGTTGAGCCCGCACCAAGGCCAACGATATCGCCTTTACTTACAAGAGTACTTGCCTTTGCGGCGGACTGCTCCTTGAAATTCATTTTGTAAAAACAATTTTGATTAAGAAAAAAATTAATGATTGATAGATAACAAGATTCACAATGTAAGATTTTTGTAAGATGACTTCGTTACAAATTTCATAAAGCGGCTGAATTTAGAAAGAGAGTTATAACTGCTAATGTTGGATGCTAACTGGCAAATACTTTGGAACCAAGTTTTAAAAGGCAGAAGTGATGGGGCCTGAAAGCCAAAGGAATGTGAGGCAGGGGAGTATTCCACTAAGCGGCGCGTTGTATTTTGATTTTAGATAAAAAGGTGGTGAAAGATATTTGTAATAAACCACACATTGTAACACCCAACTATAGCCGAAAAAATTTCTTCAACTCAAAACTCATAGTTTATAAAATTTCCAAACAACATCGGACTTCATCGGAGAACTACGTGCCTGGCGAAATCTTATTTGTTGTCGGATATTTTTATGTCTTCATAATAAGATTTTGTGGTGTCTACCCCTGTCCAAGAATTACCCTGTGGACCTACTTTGTGCGAGTATATTTCATCAATTCCCATTCCAGTCCGATACGTTAACCGATGTCTATACATTTTTGAATCAAGAAAATAAGTTACATAGTTGCAGTCAGGACTGTCTTTAATGTTTCGTATTGAAATTTGGGCTGTATATAAATTCCTGACCATGTTGACCCACTATTCCTGTTCATGTTGACCCACCATTCCTGCATGTTGACCCACCCATAAAAATATATTTTGGTTAGGTTTATTCTTGCATGTTGACCCACCGCGATTTGGCGGGCAGTC
>JBBSBD010000020.1:0-43088 GCA_038251675.1 Chitinophagales bacterium
CATAGGCAATCTCCAAAACGAAACGATCGCCGAAGTGATGCGTAAAATTACAGGACGTTTTAATTTCGAAAAAGTCAATGATGCGTTACAAAAATTATTAGAGTAAATTGCCAGTCTTCAATTATTCGTATTCTTTTATTAAGGAATCTGCAAGAAATTTTAGAATAAATATATGGATGAGGATATAATTAAAAAAAGGATTGCAATTTTTGGTTCTACCGGCTCGATAGGCACGCAGGCTTTAGAGGTGATTGAAGCAAACCCCGATTTGTTTGAAGTTGAGATTTTGACCGCACAAAATAATGATGAGCTTTTGATAAAGCAGGCGCTGAAATTTCAGCCAAATGCTGTAGTAATAGGCGATGAGAAGAAGTATGAAAAAGTAAAATCTGCCTTAAGTTCCGGTAACACAAAAGTTTTTACCGGTGTTGCTGCTCTTGAGGAAGTAGCAGATTTTGATACCTACGACATGATGCTGGCTGCCATTGTAGGATTTGCAGGGTTGGTACCTACGCTTAAAGCAGTTGAGAAAGGAAAAGCTGTTGGGCTGGCAAATAAGGAGACTTTAGTAGTGGCCGGTGATATTGTGATGCAGAAAGCCCTGGAGAATCGTTCTCCTATAATACCGGTAGATAGCGAACATTCTGCCATATTTCAATGTCTTGTAGGTGAAACAAGGAATAAGATTGAAAAAGTTATTTTAACCGCAAGTGGCGGTCCTTTCCTCGGGAAAAAGCCTAATTTCCTGGTGAATGTTAAACGGGATCATGCCTTGCAGCATCCAAACTGGACGATGGGTGCAAAGGTTACCATTGACTCGGCAACATTGATGAATAAAGGGCTTGAAATGATTGAGGCAAAATGGCTGTTTAATTTATCACCTGAACAGGTAGAGGTCGTTATTCATCCGCAAAGTATCATACATAGCATGGTTCAGTTTGAAGACGGAAGTGTAAAGGCCCAGATGGGGTTGCCTGATATGAAGTTGCCGATACAATATGCGCTTGCCTTTCCTTACAGGATCGCAAATAATAGTAAAAGGGCAAATTTTCGTAAAATTCCAACTTTGAATTTTGAAGAGCCTGATATAAAGACTTTTCGCAATTTGGTTTTGGCTACAAATGCTTTGGAAAAAGGAGGCAACCTGCCTTGTGTACTCAATGCTGCAAATGAAATTGCGGTATGGGCATTTCTAAATAATCGTATTGGGTTTTTGGATATGACTGCGGTAGTCGAGAAAACGATGGATAAAATAACCTTTATAGAAAAGCCAAATCTTACAGAATATTTTGAAAGCGATGGCGAGGCACGTAATTTCGCCGCTTCATTATTAAATATGTAGAGCCTGGAGTATGTCTTTATGGATGAAGAAATAAGAATGTTGTTTCCGGGTAAATAAGAATATTTGATAAAATTAAAAAGCGCCTTTAGGGGTCAAAGGGTTACATACTATGACATTATTAGCAATTAACTGGCAACATGTTGGATTACAAGCCGGCTATCTCATTTTCTCTCTCTCGATTTTGGTAATCATTCATGAATTTGGACATTACATTACAGCAAAGTGGTTCAAGTGCCGTGTTGAAAAATTTTACCTTTTTTTTGATCCATGGTTTTCTCTGGTAAAGAAAAAAATAGGTGAAACTGTTTATGGAATCGGCTGGCTGCCGCTGGGTGGTTATGTAAAAATTGCGGGAATGGTAGATGAAAGCATGGATAAGGAACAATTGAAGCAGCCGCCGCAGCCCTGGGAGTTTAGAAGCAAGCCAGCCTGGCAGCGATTGATAATTATGCTCGGCGGGGTTACTATGAATGTGTTGCTTGCTTTTTTTATTTATGCGATGATACTTTATCATTGGGGTGAGCAGAAACTGCCTAATGCAAACGCACAATATGGAATATGGGTGACCGATAGTCTTATGAATGATATTGGCTTACAAAATGGCGACAAGATTGTTGCAGTTAATGACGATTCTATTGAATATTTTAATGACCTGCCGGGAAAAATTCTTTTGGGTAGAAAAATAACTGTAAACCGCAATGGTGAAACGAAGAACATTAATATTCCTATAAATTTAATTGAGAAGCTCGTTGAGAAAAAAGGAAAGCGCGGTAACGGCCTTATAGCGCCAAGGATGCCATTAATTGTAGGATCTTTCGATGATAAAAAATCTTCGAATGCAAAGCTTGCAGGCTTAGAACCTTATGATAAAATTGTAGCTGTCGATTCCACGCCGGTGCAGTTTTTCGATGAAATGAGTTCTGTATTGAGCGCCAAAAAGGGGGATAGTGTTACTATTTCTTTTTTGCGTAAGGGAACACCCATGCAAACCAGGGCCCTTATTGACACCGAAGGTAAACTTGGATTCTATGTTATTGATGTTGACCAGGCAGATAGCCTTGGACTTATAAAACAACAAAATAAAACGTATGGTTTCCTTGCTTCTTTCCCGGCAGGAGTGAAAAAAACGGGGCAGCAACTTGATTTTTATGTTCAACAATTTAAGTTGATACTTAACCCGAAAACCGGGGCCTACAAGGGGCTTGGTGGTTTTAAAACTATGGCTTCTATCTTTCCGGCGAGCGGATGGAACTGGGAAGCTTTCTGGAACATTACAGCCTTTTTTTCAATCATACTTGCCTTCATGAATTTATTACCGATCCCTGCTTTGGACGGGGGCCATGTGCTGTTCACACTTATAGAAATGATATCCGGGCGTAAGCCGAGCGATAAATTTTTGGAGTATGCACAAATTGCAGGAATGGTCGTGCTCTTCGCCCTCATGCTTTTTGCCAATGGTAACGATTGGTTTGGCTGGGGAAGAGGAAAATGATTCTATATGTTTGATGCGTGGTAAAACGTACGATGTTGTGGGATATTCCTTTACATCACATCGTATATCAAACAGTTGAAATCGCGGATCACCTAAAGTTCTATCCCAATTTTCTTCATCAAAATAGAGGCATTTAAACTATTGCACACGCCCGGTTTCAGGCGATAATCAAAATACAATTCATCGTTGCTTACCTGAACATCGAAATGGTAATTGATAATATTTTCAGGGAAATCATTTTTTAGTTTTGCCAATTCAAGGTCATGCGTGGCGATAATAGCGGCTGCATGATGCTTAATTAATTGCTTCATTAGCGCTACAGATCCGGTGTGCCTGTCCAAAGAATTTGTTCCCCGTAAAATTTCATCTAAAAGGATAAATACTTTTTCTCCATTATTTACTTTTTCAATAATCGTTTTTAATTTCTTTAATTCAGCATAAAAAGTGGAAGTACTTTCTTCAAGATTATCTGTTATGCGCATGCTGCTTATCACCTGCACGTGAGACACCTTGAAAGCACTGGCACACACGGGTGCACCTGCCATTGCCAAAACAACATTTACGCCTATGCTGCGCAGGTAGGTACTTTTGCCCGCCATATTAGAGCCGGTTACCAACATGATTTCTCCGTCGTGTTTTATTTCTATTTGATTATTCACTCTTTTATCTTTCAACAACAACGGATGACCTATTTCTTTTCCTTCTATAAAAAAATATTCCGGCACAACTGATGGAAATACCCAGCCCGGTTCATTAAAATAAAGTGTTGAGAAACTATTCAGTGCTTCTATGTGCCCCAGCGTTTCAAACCATGTATGTATATTATTTTGATTGCCTGATTTCCATTTTTCAAGATCCAATACTTGCTGCAGGTTCCACAGTAATAAAATATTCAAAGGCGCAGATATCACGAGATTATATCGCAGGTCAAGTTTGTCTAATATTTTTTTAATGATCTTTATTTCGCCGGAAGCCTGTTTATTTTGTTGAATAAAATTCTTTTGCAGTTCCCGGAATAATTCGTTTTCAAATTTGGCCGCTTCAATATGCCCGATGCTAACAGAGAGCACATCGAGCTCATCAGCTATTTTCGATAATTTTTCGTGAATGGGCGCTATAATCTTATTTATTTGATAGGCAATAACGGCAAACAATAGTAGAAAAAAATAGAAAATTCCCGAAGGAATAAAATCAAAAATGTATAGAACAAGAACACTTAAAATGACGGCAGGGAGAAAATACCTTAGCCACGCCCAGGGCTTAAACTGGGAGAATATTGGTGCTTCCACTACCCAGTTTTCAAGGCGGTGCTTCGTGGAAAACAAGATTTGCTTTTCCCTGCCCAGGGCCTGTAAGTCTTGCCTCCATTGAGTTTTATCGGATAATTCTTTTATAGCCAATTGCCTTTTATAAATTAAATCCCGGGAGGCCGGGTGCTGTAAATAATCTGCAAGGCAGGCACTTCCCATTTCCGAAGCAGCACGATTTATATATTGGAATAATGAAGCTCTTCCAAAAATATCCAGATCGTTAGAATAAAAATGATCACCGGGAGCGTATTGATTGCCACCAGGGAAATCGTAAAAATCTCCTTTGATAAATTTTAATTCATCCTTATTAATATTTATTAAATGATTTACATGATCAATTGCATCCTTATTAGCCAGGTCTGCAAAGAGTAATCGTATAAATACAATAAGTAATAAAATACTGGTGATTAAAACATATAAAAATCCCAATGACCATAAAACATAGAAAGCAACTGCAATGGCTGCAATACTGCCAAAGCGCAACCAGCCTAAAGAGGATTTCCTTTGCTTTAGTTTTTTAAGATCAACTTCTAAATCAAAAATTCTTTTATTGTAAAATTCTGTGGGTTCCATTTAAGCATTTTGTATAAGAATAAATAAAACTAATGCTTATGTGTTAATTTATAGATTGGTGTGCTGATAAAAAAGCTTGCGTCAACGCAATTTTATAAAAGCCCGAATGAAGCAGTTTCTAATAACTAAGAGGAGACATGCTTGTATGCCTCATGCGCACAATATGAATATCGTTATTAATTATGCGGTAGGAAATTCTATAATGGTAAACTTCAAATGCACGGTAACTGCCATTGTTATTCTTTTTATATTTATCGCGGGGGCAGGCTTCAGGATGCCTCGGCAGACTTATGGTGAGATCTATTATTTCGCCTATTATTTTTTCTGCATTTTGAGGAGAGTCCTTCAAGATATAATTAAATGCTTTTTGCAATTGAATTTTCGCGGACTTACTCCAAATTACCATGAACGGGACTCCTTTTTTAAATTCTCTGCTGTTATAAATTCTCCCTTTGCTATTTCTTTTTCAGCTTCATTTATTTCATCATTATACTCTTCCAAAGATTGCCGCTCGGATGTCTGGTATTCAATTCCCAAATTCTCAAGCATTTTTAGAACCTGATCTTTTTTTGATTGATTATTCTCTGTATTTAAATTAATTATTAGTTGCCTCATGTTCTTTTATTTTATCAAATTTACAATTAAGAAATCAAAATAAAAATAGGCTGACCGTTTATGTAACGCGGCTTTGGGCATAAATTTTCTCAACAACTTCTGCAATCGGCCCAACAATTATTTCTTCATATATTTCCAATTGAGAGACTTACTTTCCTTAAGTTGCTCAATAGTTTTTTCTATTCTCTTGTTTCTTGTTTCCTCAGTCTTCGCTCCCGTAATCCATTCAAGATACTCATGCCTGTGTGAAGGGCTAAAGTTCTCATAAGCTGCGGAAGCTTTTTTATTTTTTGAAAGAGCTTGTTTAAATGATTCGGGCATTTCAATTTCTTTTTTCTCTTTCACCTTTTTGTCGGGCGCCTTCACGCCGTCTGCATTTAATTTGGCTGCTTCTTTTATCCACGATTTTATTTGTGAGTCCGGAGGTAAATCAGAAAGGCTTGTAAGCTTGCCAAGAACGCCCATTGACCCCTTGTTGTTTTCCTTCATTTGTTTGGCATCTTTCATCAATGCAGCTTTCCAAAACCCAAATGCGCAATGCTGCTTAAAGGAGGCGAGATTACAAAGAGGCCCTTTGTATTCAAAGAATGGCATTCCCCATTTGATAGTTTCCTGAACATTAGGACACTCCGCATGAACGAGATCTCTTAAATGATTTAAAACAGGTTTCGCGAAGTCTGCAGATTTTGAAATATAATCATCAATGCGTTTGTCTTTATTGCCCATCGTGGTAGTTTTGATGAAAGAAAAACCGTTAGTACCGGTAAAATAAATATTTTTTTTGAATTGATAAATATATCACATTTCAAGCGACAAGGTTTCTTATTAATGATTTGGCAAAAGTTAAACGGTAAAATAAAAGGGTGAAAACCCCCTAACCAAATCCAAAATATATATATAGGTTTGTAGGGCGTTAATTAATCATTTTCGGCCTCTTAATAGTAAAACACTGAAAAAGCCATTAAAGCTATCCTGAATGTCCATAACTAAATACCTTGATCGATTGCGATACGTTGATTTGTTGATACGAACAAAAGCTACCGGCGATGCAAATTCTTTAGCTAAAAAATTACGTCTCTCACGAAGCAGCACACTCGCCTATATAAAGGAAATGAAAGAATTGGGATTTCCCATAAAGTATTCTTTCACAGAAAAACATTATTATTACGACGAAGATGGAGCAATGCCCGAAAAGCTGTTTGATAGATTCCCCGAAAATGATTAAGAAATAAATAGAATAGAAAAAAACTTCTAATTATCTTTTTGAAGTCTGAAAATAATAGACTGGTGGTTATTAATTTTACAAAAGTTTTATAAAAGCTTTTAGGCTTTTAGTATAATTACCCCAAATGCCTCCACAATGTTCATAGAGTATGAACCAAATGCAAAAAGCAACGATTGTCTTCCTTCAACGGCTAAAGGTTAAGGTCAATGATTCTACCGTAAACGACACTTTACAAAACCACCCAGATTACCCAAGCCTGCTTTGCATCAGCGATTCATTAAGCAAATGGAATGTTCCTAATGGAGCCGGGAAGATTGAGCCAGATAAAATTAATGAACTGCCTGCGCCATTTATTGCGTACACCAACAACAGGCAACATCCTTTAGCGATTGTAACACAAACGAACGATACAAACATTACATTGTATTCAAAAAATTACAGCAAACCAATAACAGAAAACAAAGAAAATTTTTTAAAAAACTGGGCCGGTATTTATTTAATTGCGGAACCGACCAAACAGTCTGGGGAAAAAGAATACGAACTAAACAAAAGAAAATCTTTTATAAGCAATCTTGTTCCTTTTTCATTATTTGCTTTATTAATAGCGCTTTCCTTTCTTTTGCTTAATAGCGCAATGGGTAATTTAAATACTCTTAATATTAGTGCAGCCGGTATTTATATTCAATATTTTCTATTAATTGCAGGTGTTATTGTAACGTCCCTTTTGCTATGGTACGAGATTGATAAGAGCAATCCTCTTTTACAAAAAGTATGTACGGGTATTGCTAAAGGAAACTGCAATGCTATACTTACCGGAAAGCAATCAAAAGTATTTGGCTGGTTAAGCTGGAGTGAAGTGGGGTTCTTTTATTTTACCGGAAGTTTGCTCGTATTATTATTTGCCGGTAATGCTATTACCAATACTATTTCTCTTTTAGCATGGCTGAATTTGCTGGCGCTGCCCTATATAATATTTTCAGTTTATTACCAGTGGCGTGTAGCAAAGCAATGGTGTGTGCTTTGCCTTGCAGTACAGGCTTTATTATTATTAGGTGGTGTAAATATTTTGGCAAATGATCTTCTCACATCATTTAATAATTTGTACGGTTCTTTTATTTTGAAAACCGGTGGCTTATACCTGCTGCCTGTTTTATTATGGTATGCGGTCAAGCCTTTTATCCTGCGCCAGCAGGAGGCAAAAAATACGAAGCGGGAATATTTGCGGATTAAGTTTAATACGGAAATTTTTGAAACGCTGTTAAAGAAACAAAAAGAAATTACCATACCTGTTGATGGGTTAGGAATTGACATTGGTAATCCTGCTGCAACAAACACACTTATAAAAGTATGTAATCCATATTGCGGGCCTTGTGCAAAAGCGCATCCTAAAATAGATTCTCTCTTAGAAGGAATGGATGACCTTAAAGTAAAGATAATTTTTACAACGCCTGACAATCCGGAACAACTTTCTTATAAACCTGTTAGTCATTTGATGGCGATTGCTTCGAATGAAAATGGCGGTAAAGAAATTACTTATGCGTTAGATGATTGGTACCTTGATGAGAAGAAGGAATATGAAGCTTTTGCAAAAAAATATCCTTTGAATGGAGAACTGAAGAAGCAGGGTGATAAGATGGAAGCAATGTACAAATGGTGCCATGCCATGGACATAATGGGTACACCTACATTTTTTATAAATGGATATCAACTCCCCGATGCTTATGACATTGAGGATTTAAAATATTTTCTTGCAGAATAGTTCCCTGCAGGAAGATGGCCTGATGGAACTTTATCCGCTTGTGGCCACAGGCGGGTAGTTGGGCAGCCAAAGCCAGCCGCGGCTGGCAAGCCTGTTGATGGTAAAAGCTTAAGGCAAAAACAATTTAATAACATTAAAAATTTAAAACAATGAAACGTACAAAAATGAGCCTTGCTAACATTCAAGGCAAACTCAGTAGGGCAGAAATGAAGAATATTATGGCCGGTAGCGGTTGCTCAGGAAGCTGCAATTATCAGTGGAAAGATGCTCAAGGACACACCCATACAACAGCTGGCACATGTCAAATAACCCAAGGACTATGTTATTGTAGTAACGGGGGCGGAACATGCAGCTAGTAATTAATTTCAGTGTGTCGTAAGGCACACTGACTTTTCTCCTAAATTAAGATAGTATGAAGTTTTTTCTTATCATTAGTTTTTGTGCGGTATCTATAGCTTCTACATGCCAAAAGAAGTTTTATGCAACCCTTAAGTTGATATACCCGGTAGGATTAACATACGATACATTATTAGTCAAGAATTCTGAAGGGAAAGAGCTATTAGAGACGTCAAAATTAATGCGGGAAGGTAAACTGGTTAACACTTATCTGGTGAATATGGACTCGCCAACTCAAAGTTCTTTTTCAGTTTATTTCGGGGGCAGTTTATCGAAAGTTAATGATACTTTGTATTTCATAGGATCCGGGAAGGATATGATAACGGAAATAAGCGACTCTTTTGCTTTAAGAGACCGCATTAAATTTAGATTACGGAATGTTTACAATTTTGAAGAGCTTTATGAGAGATATACTAAATATTGCAATATCCAAAAACAGAAGTATGATTCTCTTATCAAAATAATTCCTGATTATAACTTTTCTGAACAGCAATATTCTTTAAAGGCAAGGCTGGATTTTATAAAAAAGAATGTAAGCAATCCTTATGCTATAGATTTGTTTTCCTTCTTTGTAATTGCTCCCACATCCAACGTTAAGTATGATGAAATATATCCGTTTTACATAAAGAATTTAAAGAACAACATCAAAGACCCACAAATCAGGATGTTAGTAGAAAACAAAATTAAAGCTCTCAAACAATCTTTGGATGAAGGAAATATAGCACCTGCTTTTTCTACTCTTTCAATTCAGAATGAATTAATAAATAGTGAGACCCTTTTAGGCAAGAATGTATTATTGACATTTTGGGCAACCTGGTGTAAGCCTTGTATAAAAGAGCTTCCTTACTTAAAGCAAATAAGTGAGGATTATGAAAAGGATAAACTTGTGATCGTTGCCGTTTCATTAGATACAGATAGTTTAAAAATGGCTAATATGATTAATGAAAAAAAATTGACTTGGTTGCACATTTTCAATAACAGATCTATAATTGAATCATATCGAATAAATCCCATTCCTGCCATGTTTTTAATAGATGAAAAGGGTATGATTATATATAATAGTATTAATAGCAGAGGTGAAAAAGATGATTTAAGCATATTAAAGTCTCTGCTTAAACAAAAATTTAAGCATTAATGGACTTGTTAGGATTTTTCACTAAGGGAATAGTAATTATGAAGGAAGACCTGTCCACTAACAGATAACTTTCTGATGCATATAGCATCGAAGACTTAAAATATTTTTCGTGCAGAATAGTTCCCTGCAGAAAGATGGCCTGATGGAATTTTATCCGCTTGTGGCCACAGGCGTGATAGGTAGGCAGCTAAAGCCTGTTGAAGCTGAAAGCTATGGGCAGAAATAATATTAATAATTTAAAAAATAAAAAATGAAACGTACAAAAATGAGCCTTGCTAACATACAAGGCAAACTCAGTAGGACAGAAATGAAAAATATTATGGCGGGAAGTGGTGTTATCATCAATTGTAAAATGGGATCAGTATCATGCACTTCAGATCTCAATTGTTCATCTCAAGGCACTGGGTGCAAGTGTAATACTTTAACTAAAAAGTGCTACCTAAATACTAACTAATTGTAAAAGGTTTTTGGCAAATTTAAGGTGCTTTTAAATAGCGGCTTACTAACGTAGTAAAATGGATTTAAAGGCACTTTTTCTTGGTTTAATTTATGATATGCGACTAAAGATTCTTATTCTGATGTGGGTAATCCCACTAAGTTCTTTTTCCCAAGGCAAGCATTTTTTTAAATTGTCAGGTCAATTAAAAAGTGTTAATGATGAGGTATGTAAAGTTTATTTGAGCTATCGTAAGGATAGGGCAGATATTTTTGACAGTGCTGAAGTAAAAGAAAGAAGTTACAGTTTCAATGGCGAAATTGATGAACCTGTTATAGCGATACTCCAACCAAAATATTCTGAGGCAATAACAGGAACTAAATTTAAGAGGACCGATTTTTTGGGTCAGGCAATTACTATTTTTTTGGAGCCTGGTAATATTTCTATTACAAACGTTACGATATTTGACAGTTTCATTGTAAAGGGATCCCAGGCGGACATAGAATATAGAAAGTTATTATTGAAAGCAACTCCATATGACAAGCAATTGCAAAAACTTGATAGACTCTATGAAGGAAGCAACGATATAATGGAAAAGGGTATTATAAATGATCAAAGGACGAAGTTATATAGCGAAATGAAAGAAAACGTTTATTTAAATTTTTTGGAGAAAAACCCAAGGTCCAGCATTTCAATGTATGTATTAGAATTTTATTCGGATGATACTATCGATGTTGAAAAATTGAAACCATTATATGATATGCTGCCAAAAAATATCCAGCAATCTCCTTCTGGAATAAGATTTATAGAAAAAATAAACAATATCGCTAAACTCGCTGTCATGCAGCCAGCGATAGATTTCAATTTAAAGGATACTATGGGCAAAGTATTTGAACTAAAATCATTTCGTGGTAAATACATTCTGCTTGATTTTTGGGCAAGTTGGTGTATTCCATGCAGACAACAAAATCCAGGATTAGGACAAATATTTAGTAAATTTCGTGATAAGGGATTTTCAATCGTTAGTGTTTCATTGGACTTAAATAAATCAAATTGGGTTAATGCGATAAATAAAGATCAGATGAAGTGGATAAATTTATCGGATTTAAAAGAATGGGCGAATTCCGCTGCGATAAAATACAATATAGAATCTATCCCGCAAAATTTTCTAATTAATCCCGAAGGCCTTATTATTGGTAAAAATATTTGGGGGGATAAATTAGAAGAAAAACTTTCCGAAATCTACCGATCTAAATGAATTTTTAAAGATGCCCTTTCAATTTCCATCTTGACTGCGGGTCCCAACACTAATTAACGAATTACTTAAGTGAATTTTATTCAAACGCTTTATATTGATAAATTCAGACATCCTTTAGAAAATAGTTATGGATGGGCCGCACCAGAATATCATCTAATGGGATGGGCATTAAGTTGTCTTCAGCTAAATAAAATTTATGGACACGTGGAACTCTATACGAATAGCTACGCAACCGAATTATTAATAAATACTCTTGGCCTCCCATACAGCAAAGTTCACACAACACATGACGATTTTTATATTGTAAATGAAAATCTTTGGGCTTTATATAAAATTTTAACCTATTCCTTACAGGATGAACCGTTCCTTCATGTTGATGGAGATGTATTTCTTTTTAAAGCATTACCAGCCTTCCTATTTAGCGGGGAATTAGTAGCACAAAATATGGAGGTGGCAACTCCCGAAGTCTATTCAAATACACAAAACCAATTAGTAAAACACTTCAGTTATTTTCCGGATTGTGTACGTACTGAGTTTGCTAATACAATTCCGATAAAAGCAGTAAATGCCGGAATATTGGGAGGAAAGAATATAAATTTCATTAAGGAATATGCTGACCTTGCTTTCGAGTATGTGGATCGAAATAAACAACACTTGTCATTAATAAACACACATGGCTTCAATGTCTTTTTTGAACAGCATTTATTTTATTGTCTCGCTAACGAAAAAGGATTGCCGATCACATTTCTTATTAAAGAACTAATAGAGGATGATAAGTACCGGCACCTGGGAGACTTTCATGAAGTGCCTTGCAAAAATAATTATCTGCACCTTATAGGAGAGTATAAAAGAGATGAATATACCTGCAAGCAAATGGCGGCCAAATTAAGAGAATTGTATCCCGAATATTATTACAGGATTATGTCGCTGTGTAAAACAGAATCAGCTCCACATACAATAAGCATGTATGCCAGGAAAGAATTTACAGAGATAAAAGATTATAAACAATTCAATAAAAAGGCAAAAGAAACTTATTCAAACTCTGTATGTGTGGAAATTCCAAAGATTGCGAACAATGGCGACAGCACAACTATACATTCTTCTAAAATATTTATCCTTGAACTACTCACAAATTGCCTGAGAGAAATGCCAAGCTTAAGTGATGCAACTAAAGGCGAAGCGCAAAAAGATCTTAAAAAATTTTCAAGAGATGTCAGAGAAGTTTTAAGGCGTAATAAAGAGATTCAGTATGATTATTTATACGGACGGGATTTAGTCTCTGTGACATGGTTTTGTGAACTGTTCGGTAACGATTCAGAGATACCAAATAAAATGATAGCCAAATGCAATGAGGTAGAGATTATTAAATCAATGTTTGACTGGGGTGGCTTAATAAATAAAATTACGAGAGTGGGGATTGAATATTATGAAGCACTGGAACTGGAGCCGGGAGAATTTTACAATTTAGTTGTGCCGGAACTTTTCACAGATGGATGTTCAATAGAAGATTTGGATGAAATGGAAAAAATTATCCTGGAACACTTATCAGAACCTTCTTCCATTAAAGAGTTATTTGAGTCAATGCAGATGTATGTTGAAGATGATATTATCAAAAATCATTTGGACGAATTTGAACATCTCATAATTGTAATGCTAAAGCAGTTGGTGCAAAAAAAAGCTATCAGGCCATTCGAAAATAAACAGGTGTATGTTGAACAAATCATTTCCTCTGTACAAACAGCTTGACGCTATGGATTGCGGCCCCACCTGCCTTCGTATGGTGGCAAAGCACTATGGGCGTAACATACCGCTTGATTATTTGCGTAACAAATCGCAGTATGGCAAACAGGGCGTATCATTGCTTGGTCTTGCGGATGCAGCCGAAAGCATTAGTCTAAAATCAGTAGGAGCCAAGCTTACTTTTGAGCAACTGATCAATGATGCTCCCTTGCCGGCTATTCTCCATTGGGATCAATATCATTTTGTGGTATTAACGCCTCAATCATCTAAAAAAAAATTAGTGATTGCCGATCCTGCAAAAGGATTAATAACACTTAACAAAGAGGATTTTTTAAAGCGATGGGCTTCTACTGCCGAAAACGGAAGTAGCAAAGGAATAGCGCTTGTGCTTGAAAGCACTCCACGGTTTAAAGAAATGGAGTTTACTGAGGAGGGAGAAATAGAGAATAGAAGAGTAGGTTGGAATTTTTTATTCGGATATGCAAAACAAAACAAAGGATTTTTTTTTCAGATCATGCTCGGCCTTCTGCTTGGCAGCATTATTCAACTTATATTTCCGTACCTCACGCAAAGCATTGTTGATACCGGTATCAATACGCAAAACCTGAATTTTATACAAATAGTTTTGGCTGCGCAACTAATGCTCCTTTTTTCACAAACGGTGGTAGAGTTTATCCGCAGCAGGATATTGCTGCACATAAGCGTTCGCATAAATCTTTCATTGCTTTCCGGTTTCTGGAGCAAGCTTTTAAAGCTGCCGATCCAATTTTTTGACAGCAAGCATCCGGGAGATATTATGCAGCGCATCGGCGATCATCATCGGATAGAAAGTTTTTTAACCGGTACCGCATTAAATACTTTTTTTTCTATGTTCAACCTGCTCATATTTTCTTTTGTATTATTCAATTATAACACTACTGTATTTTTCATTTTTGCCGTTGGTAGTATTTTGTATTTATTATGGGTTCGGTTTTTTTTAAGATACCGGCGGCAATTGGATTATAAGCGATTTGCCATTGCTGCAAGAGAAAATAATGCCACCATGCAACTGGTATATGGCATGCAGGAAATAAAACTCAACAATGCGGAAAACACTTACCGGTGGGCATGGGAAGGATTGCAGGCAGGCCTGTTTAAAATAACTTTCAAAAGTTTATCGCTCACGCAATACCAGCAGATAGGCGCTTTTTTTATTAACCAGGGCAAAAACATTTTCATTACTTTCCTCGTCGCCAAATTAGTAATTGATGGTGAGCTTACGCTGGGTATGATGCTGGCTATTCAATATATAATAGGCCAGCTCAACAGCCCTATTGAACAATTAATTGGTTTTACCCAACAGGCCCAGGATGCAAAAATTTCTTTAGAGCGCTTAAACGATATTCATTCGTTGGATGATGAAGAGCCGGTTCACAAACATTTCAATCATTACCTGTCGGCGGAGCACAGCATCTGTATAAGAAATCTTTCCTTCACTTACTCAGGTGCAGGTAATGAACCGGTTTTAAAAAATATATATGTAGAAATACCACAAGGGAAAGTAACTGCCATTGTGGGCATGAGCGGAAGCGGCAAAACAACGCTCATAAAATTATTGTTGCGTTTTTATGAAAACTATAAAGGAGATATTTATGTGGGTAATGTAAACTTTAAAACCATCAGCCCTAAATTCTGGCGAAGTGTAAGCGGCGCCGTTATGCAGGATAATTTTATTTTTAATGATAACATCCGTAAAAATATAACGGTAACCGATGATAGGGTTGATGAACAGCGGCTGCTGGATGCCTGCAACACCGCTAATATCCTGCCTTTCATCGAATCGCTTCCATTGGGATTTCATACAAAAATGGGAGCCGAAGGCAACGGTATAAGCGGTGGCCAAAAGCAAAGGTTATCTATTGCAAGGGCTGTGTATAAAAATCCGGAATTTATTTTCTTTGATGAAGCCACCAATTCATTAGATGCCAATAATGAAAAAATAATACTGGAAAATTTGCAGCAGTTCTTTAAAGGGAAAACGGTGATAGTGGTGGCACATAGGCTAAGCACCGTAAAAAATGCCGATAAAATTGTGGTGATGGAAAATGGAGAAATAGCTGAAGAGGGCACTCATGTCGAGCTGACTTTGAAAAGAGGGAAATATTATGAGTTGGTGAAGAATCAATTGGAGTTGGGGAGCCCCTAAATCCCCTGAAGGGGACTTGAAATGCAGTTTATGAAAATGTGAAGTGTTTAAAATATTCGGTAAAACCTGGAATGGCTTTTTGAGATTGAAGCGGCACACTTAACGATAAACTTGTTTTCGATGATCTACATCAAACACATAGACAGTAAGTACATTATCAGTTACTTCATAAACGATTCTGTAAACGCCCTCCCGTATTCTGTAAATATTTTTGCTTCCGGTAAGTTTGGTGCAGCCATGCGGTCGTGGATCATCTGCAAGATTGAGAATTGCAGTTTTAATTTTATTAATATAGGGTGTTGGTACCTTTTCAATTTGCTTTTGAGCGCTCCGTTTAATGATTACTGTGTAAATCATTTTGCTGGCTGCTTATTTTTTTCCGCCAATTTTTTAAAAAATACTTTGGCTTCTATTCCTGATTCGTTACGTCGTTTCAACACTTTTTTTAAATCATCAACATCTTGTAAAAGATTTAGATATTCTTTTTCAGGCACAATGGCAAATCGCTTTTTTTCTATAGTTATGGTTTGCGGCTTTATCATACTTGCGTTTTATCAAAATTAAAAAATTATTTATGGTTAAAAAAGCTAATTAAAATGTCAGAAAAGAATATAAACATACAAAACCTCGAAGCAACCGATTTGCATACCATGCAAAATACTTTTGCAGAACACGGAAATGAAGTTGAGGAAATCATTTCAAAAAAACCTCCCTTCATTGTTAGATGGGGTACTGTATTTTTCTTTGTATTGCTGGTGATGATTGGGACAATCAGTTGGTTTATTCAGTACCCTGATATTGTAAATGCAAAAGCAAAATTAAGCTGCGTGAACCCTCCTGCACAGGTAACTGCAAAAACAGATGGCAAATTAATTAAAATACTGGTCAGGGAAAATCAGCAGATAGACTCCGGCCAAATTCTTGGTTACATGGAAAGTATTGCTAATACACAATCAGTAAAAAAAATTGCTGCGCAAATAGATTCTGTTATTGATCTTATGAATCATGAACGGGCCGGCGAAATCATCCACTTTTTTCCGGAATATCAAAGTCAAAAATCGTTGAGCAACCTTGGTGAATTACAATTGCCTTATCAAACTTTTATTCAGTCATTCATAGCCTTTAGAGATTTTTTAAACAGTGGATTCTATGCCCATAAAAAAAGTATGCTGTATGCTGATATGCAAAATATCCAAAAATTGCATGATGTAGCTAACAAGCAAAAACAATTATACCAGCAGGACCTTTCACTGAGCAATGAAACCTTCGATGCGAATCAAACTTTAGTTGATGAAAAAATCATTTCGGCTATGGAATACCGCAACGAAAAAAGCAAATTAATTGCGAAACAGTTGTCGCTTCCTCAGATTAATGCTTCCATTATTTCTAATGAAAGCCAGCAGAATGATAAGAAAAAAGAAATAGCGGAATTAGATAACCAGGTAGCCATACAGCAAAGTACTTTTTTGCAGGCGCTCCAAACTATGAAAAGCCAGGTGAAAGCCTGGGAATATAAATACGTATTGAAGGCTCCCATCGCAGGAGCTATATCGTTTACAGGGTTCCTGCAGGAAAACCAGGAAATTAAAACCGGCGCGGCCCTATTTTCTATCCAGCCTGCAAATACTTCTTACTTTGTAGAAATGTGGATACCACAATACAATTCCGGCAAGGTTAAACAAGGGCAGGAAGTATTGCTAAAATTTCAGGCTTATCCATCTGAACAATTTGGTTCAGTTATTGGGAAAATTGATAACATCAAAAGTGTTCCGACAGACAGCGGTTTTTTAGCAAAAGTAATTTTACCTCAAGGATTAAATACCAATTACAAAAAATCTTTACAATACCGGGATGGGTTATTCGCCCAGGCAGATATCATAACAGAGGATATGCGTTTACCGGAAAGATTTTATTACAATATTGTAAAGCAGATAAGGAGATAAATTATAATTCTAAGTTTCCGAATTAAATTTTTACAAAGCTTCGTTGAGGTTATCTTCCTCTTCCCTGGCTCCAGCTTCTAGTTCTTCTAAAACCGCTGTGCGATGCAGGTCTGCGTGACAAAGGATTTTGCTGAACTACGGGAGTTTGAACAAATTTCATTTCACTCGCATAAGGATGATCTTCCACAACCGGGATGGTTTGATCTATGAGCTTATGAATGTCTCTTAGAAATTGTCTTTCTTCCAAATCACAAAATGACAACGCTATTCCTGATGCGCCGGCTCTGCCTGTACGGCCAATACGGTGCACATACGTTTCAGGAATATTAGGTAATTCAAAATTAATTACGTGGCTCAGGTCATCAACATCGATACCTCTTGCCGCAATGTCCGTAGCAACTAAAACCCTTATTTTCCCGTTTTTAAAGTCGGTCAGAGCTTTCTGACGGGCAGACTGCGTTTTGTTTCCGTGAATAGCATCGGCTTTTATATTTGCGCGGTACAATTCCTTAGCGATTTTATCTGCACCATATTTTGTCCTCGTAAAAACAAGAGCGCTTTGAATTTTATCATCCTTCAGGAGATGAATCAGCAATTGCTTCTTGTCATTTTTTTCAACGAGGTAGATTGATTGGTTTACTTTTTCGGCTGTTGATGAAACAGGAGTCACTTCTACGCGAACCGGGTTGGTAAGTATCGAAGCAGATAACCTGGATATTTCGGGAGGCATGGTAGCCGAAAAGAACAAGGTTTGTCTTTTTTGAGGAAGCCTGGCGATAATTTTTTTGACGTCGTTTATAAAACCCATATCAAGCATGCGATCGGCTTCGTCCAATACAAACATCTTTATGTGTTGCAGGTTTACAAATCTTTGAGCAATTAAATCGAGGAGCCTGCCCGGAGTAGCAATCAATATGTCTATCCCCCTGCGTAGCGCATTCGTTTGATGATATTGCGATACACCACCAAAAATAACGGTATGTCTTAGGCCGGTATGTTTGCCATACGCGGCAAAGCTTTCGTCAATTTGTATAGCAAGTTCCCTTGTCGGGGTAAGTATTAATGCCTTGATATTGTCATTGGCTACTTCATGATTTTTTTGCAGAAACAAGTTCTGTAAAATTGGGATAGCAAATGCAGCGGTTTTACCGGTTCCTGTTTGAGCGCAACCTAAAAGATCTTTTCCTTTAAGTACGTCTGGTATTGCTTGCTCCTGTATCGGCGTGGGTAAAGTATAACCCTCCGCCTCTAGCGCCTTTAATATAGGCGCAATTAAATGCAATTCTTTAAAATTCAAAATTTTTTGTTTTAATGTAAATGATAACTTCCCTGGATCGAAAATGATAAATGAAAGTCTGTTTTCGAATATGCTCAGAACCTATGACTTGATGAGCTTTTACCTGTACGGAAGATTATCCAGTCTGCTAAGTAGGAGTATATAATTGTTTGCAAATATACATCTTTAAGTATTCAAAAGTGCCTGAATCTCTTTATAACACTTTGGGAGGCATAACTGCATCTGTTAAACGCTGTATTTATTAAGATGTTGTATCATAGATCAATGTACCATCAGTAGCGCGGGTTCTGAGCCGTGGTACCCATTGCAAAATTAAAAGCCGAAAGCTTTACATTCGCTCCGGTACTTTAATACCCAATAACTGCAGTGCACTTTTAATTACCATTGCCGTCATTATTGAAATTTGTAAACGAAGTGATTTCTTTTCTTCGTTTTCGGCATTTGCAACAGAATGTTCCGTATAAAATGAATTGAAAGTCTTTGCCAGGTGGAATACGTAGTTGGCCACAACAGATGGATTGTGTTCTTCTGCGGCCTGCGATATAACATTTGAATATTTCTCCAGGAAAATGATCAGTTGCCTTTCAAGTGGAAGAAGTGGTTCTTTTTGCAATTGTTGATTGATTACCGGCTCTTCAACTTTTCTTAGGATAGATTTTATTCTTGCATAAGTATACTGTACAAAAGGTCCTGTGAAGCCATGAAAATCTATGCTTTCTTCAGGATTAAAAATCATTCGCTTCTTAGGATCCACACGCAGCAGATAAAATTTCATGGCGCCCAGTCCTAAGGTTTCATATAATTCTGTCAATTCTTCTTCTGTGAAATCTTTAACCTTCCCAAGCTCTTCCGTATGTTTTTTAGAAGTTTCCACCATCTCATCTATGAGGTCATCAGCATCCACAACAGTGCCTTCACGCCCTTTCATTTTACCTGTGGTAAGTTCAACCATGCCATAACTTAAATGATAAATTTTATCAGCAAAAGGCATCCCAAGCTTGCGGCATATTTCTTTCAGCACATTCATGTGATAGATCTGCTCATCGCCGATTACATAGATGCTTTCATCTAAATGATAATCTTGAAATTTTTGTTTTACAAGGCCAATATCCTGTGTTATATAAACCGAAGTGCCATCACCTCTGAGTAATAATTTTTCATCGAGTCCCACATCCGAAAGATCAATCCACACACTGCCATCTTCTTTTTTGAAAAATGCTCCGCTATTCAAACCTTCCTGCACAAAGTCTTTACCAAGAAGGTATGTTTTGCTTTCATAAAATGTTTGGTCAAAATCACTACCTATTCTTTTGTAGGTTTCATCAAATCCTTTGTAAACCCATCCATTCATTTTTCCCCAAAGTTCAATTACTTCTGGTTTTCCATTTTCCCAATCCAGCAGCATCTGTTGCGTCTTTTGCATTATAGGCGCCTCTTTCTCTGCCGTCTCTTTCTCAACCCCCTTACTTTTCAGATCTTCAATTTCCTTTTTATATTCATTATTAAATTTTACATAATAATCACCCACAAAATGATCTCCTTTTGTATTTGTTGATTCGGGAGTTGCACCATTCGCAAATTCCTGCCAGGCTATCATGCTCTTGCAAATATGTATGCCCCGATCGTTTAAAATGCTCGATTTATAAACCTCATAACCATTTGCTTTTAAAATTTCCGAAACGCTCCATCCTAAAAAATTATTTCTTAAATGCCCGAGATGCAGCGGCTTGTTTGTATTAGGTGATGAATATTCCACCATCACCCTTTTATGGTTTAATGGTTTTTTACCAAAGCATATATCATTATAATTTTTTTTCAAAAGATGCAGAAGGGACTCGTCCGATAAACTCAAATTTAAAAATCCTTTGATGATATTATAGTGCGTAAATAAAGCAGCATGTTTTTTTAGCAGAAGATCACCTAATTTTTTTCCAAGGCCTTCAGGAGATTCTTTCAACGGTTTCAAAAGTGAAAAGAGTACAATGGTATAATCCCCTTTAAATTCGGGCCTGGTTTCATTTACCTGGAAATCTTGTTCAGAAAACTGACTTGCATATAATTCTTCCAGGCTTTCGATAGCGGCGGATTGTATGGTTGTTGTAAAGGACATATTTTTAAATAAGTGGCAAAATTAACTTTAGTTGTGCAATAATTCAGACTGCCACAGAAGGTTCAGCGGCGGTATAGATGTATAAAGGGCAATCAAATCACAATAAGCATCTGTAAATTTATAAGTAAAACTTCTGCTATGAAAAGAATAATATCATTCGCTTTTTTATGTGTTATCTCTATACTATCAAATGCGCAAAACAGCAGCAATCAGAAACCTTGTTCTTCGCCCGAGGCTTCTCAATTTGACTTTTGGGTTGGTGATTGGGAATTAACCTGGAACGATACAAGTCATGGCACCAACAAGGTTCAGAAAATTATGGATGGCTGTACTGTAAACGAAAATTTTTATGACCCTGCAATGAAATATTCAGGAAGTAGCTGGAGTGTTTATAACCCGCAATTAAAATTATGGCAACAAACCTGGGTTGACAACCAGGGAGGATACATCGCTCTATCTGGCGCATTTGAAAGTGGCAAGATGACCCTTACAACCGACTCGCAAAAACTTCCTGGCGGTAAAGAAATAATTTCAAGAATGGTTTTTTATGATATTACTCCTGAAAAATTTGACTGGAGGTGGGAATCCACGAAAGACAACGGTGCTACCTGGCAAACTAACTGGCTTATCCATTACAAAAGAAAAAGTTCTTAACGGAGACAAAAATTTTCCGTTCCCGATAATCATTAGTCAACGCAGCCCCTTATTTTAGCAGGAATATTCACCATATGAAGTTGTATTTATTACCTTTTGTTGCTTTCATTCTCATGTCTTGCCAAGATTCAATCCCCAAAAAGAAATTTGACATTGAAGGCCACCGTGGATGCCGGGGTTTAATGCCTGAGAATACCATTGCGGCCATGCTGAAGGCAGTTGATCTTAACGTAAATACATTGGAAATGGATGTGGTGATAACTGCCGACGATAAAGTTTTAGTAAGCCATGATCCATTTTTTAGTCATGAAATTACCACGCTGCCCTCGGGCGATTCTTTAAAAGAAAACGAAGAGCAGACATATAATATTTACAAAATGACCTACGATTCTGTGGAGAAGTTTGATGTTGGTGTGAGGCCGCATCCACGTTTTTCCGGCCAGGAAAAAATGAAGGTTCAAAAGCCGTTACTTTCAACGCTTATCGATTCTGTGGAGTCTTATCTTGTAAGAACGAAACGAGCCAAAGTGATGTACAATATTGAAATTAAATCTACCAATACAACGGATAATATTTTTCATCCTGCACCGGAAAAATTTGCCGATCTTCTTATGGATGTCATAGAAAAAAAAGGAATTCAAAACCGGGTGATTATTCAATCTTTTGATTCGCGGAGTTTGAAAATTGTGAGTCAGAAATATCCTGCGATGAGATTATCGCTGCTTATTGAAAATGAAAAAGTTCCTGTAAAAGGTTTTGGAAAACTGTATGGATTTAAACCCAACATCCTGAGCCCCGACTACCTGCTTCTTACAAAAGAGATTGTCGATTCACTTCACAAAAGGCATATAAAAGTAATTCCCTGGACTGTGGATGATATAGATTCTGCAAAAAAGCTTTATCAAATGGGTGTAGATGGAATTATCACAGACTATCCCGATAGGATTACGGCAGAGACAATAAAGGAGTAAGCTATGTCCATACCCTGCCACCTTTGCTCAATTCTTCATTGATAATCCAATTCTTAATTCCATTCTTCTTACTTTTGCGCCTTCAAAAAAAAGGAGTAGTATGATAAGTGTAAATAATGTAACACTTGCTTATGGCAAAAGGGTTTTGTTTGATGAGGTTAATCTCAATTTTATTAAGGGCAATTGCTATGGAGTTATAGGTGCAAACGGTGCGGGGAAATCCACGTTAATAAAGATAATCAGCGGCGAAATTGAGCCAAATAAGGGTTCAGTAAATATTACGCCTGGAGAGCGCATGGCCGTGCTTAGGCAAGACCAGTTTGAATTTGACGAGGTAAGTGTGCTCCACACAGTGATGATGGGGCACAAGAGAATGTGGGATGTGATGAACGAAAAAGACGCCATTTATTTGAAAGAAGATTTTAGCGAAGAAGATGGAATGAAGGCCGGTGAACTCGAAGGAGAGTTCGGTGAGATGGGCGGCTATACAGCCGAAAGCGATGCGGCTACTTTGCTCAATGAATTAGGTGTGCCGGAAGAGTTTCATCAGTCATTAATGCAAGATATAGGTGCCAATGTAAAAGTAAGGGTATTACTTGCGCAGGCACTTTTTGGCAATCCTGATATTTTATTATTGGATGAACCCACCAACAACCTCGACGTGGAAACCATTTCATGGCTTGAAAATTTCCTGGCTGATTATCAGAATATTGTTTTAGTAGTAAGTCACGATCGTCACTTTCTTGATGCCGTATGTACACATGTGGCGGATGTTGATAAGCAAAAGATAAAAATCTATACAGGCAACTACACATTTTGGTACGAAAGCAGCCAGTTGGCAGCAAGGCAAGCGGGGGATAAGAATAAGAAGACCGAAGAAAAGAAAAAAGATCTTCTTGAATTCATTGCCCGTTTTAGCGCTAACGCATCTAAAAGTAAGCAGGCTACATCTCGTAAAAAGGCATTGGATAAATTGGTGTTTGAAGACATTACACCTAGTAATCGTAAGTACCCGGGTATTATTTTTAAACCTGAAAGAGATCCTGGAAACCAGATACTGAATGTTCAAAAGCTTAGCAAGAGCGTTGATGGCAGAAAGCTTTTTAGTAACGTAAATTTTGATGTTGTAAAGGGACAAAAAATAGCATTCTTAAGTAAAGATCCTGTGGCGCTCACTTCATTTTTTGAAATTATTAATAACAGGATGAAGGCCGACAGCGGTAAATTTGAATGGGGCACCACTATTACAACTGCTTACCTTCCCAATGATAATACTGAATTCTTCAAAGGCGACCTTACCTTAATGGATTGGCTCAGGCAGTACGTTCCCGATCATTATACAGATGTTGATGAGGATTTTTTAAGAGGCTTCCTGGGCAAAATGCTTTTCAGTGGCGACGAAATTAAGAAGAAAACTTCTGTACTAAGTGGTGGTGAGAAAGTGAGGTGTATGGTAAGCCGCATGATGTTGCAAAATCCCAATGTGGTTACGTTAGATGAACCCACAAATCATCTTGACCTCGAAAGTATAACGGCTTTCAACGATGGGATGATAAACTTTCCCGGAATTGTTTTACTCACTACCCACGATCACCAGTTTATGGAAACTGTGGCCAATCGTATTATTGAAATTACTCCCAATGGAATTATTGACAGGCTTTGCACGTACGATGAATATCTTGCTGATGAACGCATAAAGAATCTGCACCTGGAGCTATACAATTAATGAATGGCTGCTGATATTTTAACCAATTTTTTAGAAAGTTTTATTCTTCCTCATGGCAAATTACACCCGCGATGAATATCTTGCATCTCAAGTATATAAAATGTTGCGTTTGGAAATCTACAATTAGATAATTTTGCGCATATTTTTAAAATCATACTATACCCTTAAATCAATTTTATGAACAGAAAAGCTTTAATAATTTTTGCATTTATCTGCATTGCCGCTGCAGGAGCCAATGCCCAGGAATACAGGACTGCATTTGGTGCAAAATTTTACACCGGAGACGGCTCAATTGGCGGACTTAATATAAGGCACTCAACAGCCGAACATACAGCTTTGGAAGGTTCCTTACTTTTCTTTAGTGGTGGAGTTGGGCTTGAAGGTTTATATGAATACCAGGGGCCTATCGCAGGAGCAGAGGGCCTACAATACTTTGTCGGCGGTGGTGGTATGTTGGGTTTTGGGACTCGCAAGAACAGTGAGACTGCCTTTGCCTTGCGTCTCACAGGTGGCGTTGATTACAAATTTGCTGATGCTCCAATTGATGTGAGTCTTGGCTTTGATCCATTCTTTTACCTGGCTCCCAGCACGGGATCTAACCTCTCCTTAGGGATCGGCTTGCGGTATGTATTTAAATAATTTTCAAATATTCTTTTAATAAAATTCCCGGTCGACTCATTGATTGGGATTTTTATTTTTATGTTTATGTAAAATAATAATGCGCCAGAAGCTAATCAATTTCATAGATTTTTTTTATCCCGCGTTCAGGAGATTTATGCCATTGCAAACCTTTCGCTATGCAGTTTGCGGAGGCAGTAATATGATTCTGGATATTTTTATTTATTTCATCAGTTACAATTTTATCCTTCACAAGCAAGTTCTCAATCTTGGCTTTATTGTATTTGAACCATATACCGCCGCCCTGGGGATGGCATTTGTTGTAAGTTTCCCTACTGGCTTTTTATTGTCAAAATATATAGTCTTTAACGAATCTCAATTGAAAGGAAGAATTCAATTATTTAGATATGTACTAATTGTATTGGTTAACCTGGCACTTAACTATTCCATCATTAAAGTGCTGGTAGAAGCTATGCACTTTTATCCTACTATAGCACGCTTTTTTGCAACCTGCTTCGTGGTCGCCTTTAGCTATCTCTCTCAAAAACATTTTACTTTCAAAACATCCAATTCTGTCGTGGGCCCGATGGACGAATGAATTAGCCGGCAATTATTTTCATTTTTGCAGCCAGCTTTACTCAGAAGTCTTGCCAAACTAAAATCTTTAATACCTGCCATTTTTGCACTTTTCCTCCATTGGCATAAAGCTTGTCATAACCATATCAACAAATAAAAAAAATCAACATATTATGGCAAAAATTATAGGTATTGACCTCGGTACAACAAATAGTTGTGTAGCTGTTATGGAGGGTAATGAACCCGTTGTAATTGCTAACGACGAAGGACGCCGAACTACACCTTCGGTAGTCGCCTTCCTTAAAAATGGCGAAAGAAAAGTGGGTGATCCTGCAAAACGTCAGGCGATTACAAATCCTCACAATACGATTATGAGTGTTAAGCGCTTTATGGGGCATAAATGGGATGAGGTTACAAGCGAAGCGGGCCATTGGAGTTATAAAGTAATTAAAGGTGATAATAACACAGTGAGAATTGATATTGACGGAAGGCCTTATACGCCACAGGAAATATCTGCAATGATTCTTCAAAAAATGAAGAAAACTGCAGAAGATTATTTAGGCCAGGAAATAAACGAAGCGGTAATTACTGTTCCTGCCTATTTTAATGATTCACAAAGGCAAGCCACAAAAGAAGCCGGAGAAATAGCAGGCCTAAACGTTCGTCGTATTATAAATGAACCCACAGCGGCAGCCCTTGCGTATGGTCTCGATAAAAAAAGTATAGATCAAAAAATTGCGGTATTTGACCTTGGTGGCGGTACGTTTGATATCTCCATCCTTGAATTGGGTGACGGCGTATTTGAGGTAAAATCCACTAATGGTGATACCCACCTTGGTGGGGATGACTTTGATAAAGTAATTATGGATTGGCTTGCTGCAGAGTTCAAAAAAGATGAGGCGATCGATCTTCACAAAGATCCGATGAGCTGGCAGCGATTGAAAGAAGCAGCGGAAAAAGCTAAGATTGAACTGTCTTCTTCAAGCGAGACTGAAATTAACCTTCCCTACATTACTGCGGTTGACGGAGTTCCTAAACACCTGGTAAAAAAATTGACGCGTGCACAATTTGAAAAACTCGCTGATGATCTTTTCGCAAGATGCCTGAAGCCGTGTGAAGCCGCAATAAAAGATGCGGGATTGAGTGTAACTGATATCAATGAAGTAATTCTTGTTGGTGGTTCTACACGTATTCCGAAAGTACAGGAAATGGTAGAAAAATTCTTCGGAAGGAAGCCTAATAAAGGCGTGAACCCTGATGAAGTAGTTGCAATAGGCGCAGCAATACAAGGTGGTGTTTTGACAGGTGAAGTAAAAGATGTCTTATTACTCGACGTAACGCCACTCTCTCTTGGTATTGAAACAATGGGCGGTGTGATGACGAGGCTTATAGAAAGTAACACTACTATTCCTACAAAAAAAATGGAAACATTCTCCACTGCCAGCGATAACCAGCCGGGTGTTCAAATACATGTACTCCAGGGCGAAAGGCCAATGGCAAACCAGAATAAGAGCCTGGGTACTTTCAATCTTGATGGTATTCCCCCGGCGCCAAGAGGTGTTCCCCAGGTGGAAGTAGCTTTTGATATTGATGCAAATGGCATCCTGAATGTTTCAGCGAAAGATAAAGGAACAGGTAAGACTCATAACATACGCATCGAAGCGGGCAGCGGCTTAAGCAAAGAGGAGATAGAAAAAATGAAAAATGACGCTAAAGCAAATGAAGCAACTGATAAGCTTGCAAAAGAAAAAGTGGAGAAAATTAACCAGGCAGACAGTCTAATATTCCAGACAGAAAAGCAAATGAAGGAATATGGCGATAAAATATCAGGCGATAAAAAAGCGCCTATTGAGTCTGCTTTGGAAAAATTGAAGGAAGCACACAAACAGCAAGATGTGAGCGCAATTGATACTGCTGTTGCAGAAATGAATGCAGCATGGACTGCCGCAAGTGAAGAAATGTATAAGGCAACGCAGGAACAGCCTGGAGGTACAAATGGCAGCAGTGAGGGACAGCCACACGCTCAGCCAGAGGGTGCTGAAGCAAATGCGGGTGATAATGTTACAGATGCGGAGTTTGAAGAAGTGAAATAAAGCGTAGATTTTCTCAGATAATTAAATTAAGAGGTTGTAAATTTTACAGCCTCTTTTTTTATTGGGTATGCTTACGTGAAAAAATTACTTTTGCAAAGCTGTTTTTGATAACATATTTTAATCACTTAACCTCTTGTAAAGCATGAGAAAAGGTATTCTAAAATCCCAGGCGCTTCTATTTCTGATTTTGATCATCAGTTTGAATGGTTACTCCGTTTCAATAATAATGCCTGCAGAGCATGTCTCTCCATCCAATAGTGAATACCTGCGTGCTTCGGTTTTCGTAAAATTATCCGCAAAAGAATTTGGAGTAATTACGGGCAGGAAGCTCAACCTTCCGCAAAGAATATATTTTAAAGTTATTCAACGAAGGTTGAAGCGCGAGCTCAGGAACAATCCTGATTTGCTAATTACCGATTACTACGATCCCGCAAAAGAGAAATTTAAATTTGACGTACTTTGGTTCGTAATAGCTTCCATGATAGGGCCTCTCGGTATTATAGCGGCTTACACTTCTCCGTTAAGAAAAGGCGGTCCAACGAAAATAAATAAATTGAGATCTGCATGGCTTGGTTTTGGGCTTTTCCTTATATGGTTTGGCGCACTGTTTCTATTCTAAATAATGTATAAGGTCGAAAGGTCAAACACCGGACTGGAGGTTCGGCATCTATAAAGGCAGACTTCTTTACCCGACATCAATTTAAAAACTCATTTTTTTGCACCAACGTCTCACATCCGCTTGGTACATCACTTCTATCTTATATTGCTTTTTACATTCTAACGTAAACTGATTAAATTGCCGCTCCTTTAACCATTATACGTGATGACGATAACTTTTTTTATAAACTTCCATACTGAATTTGGCCAGGAACTCTTTATTTGTGGTAATAATAATTTTTTAGGTAACAGCGAGATTTCAAGTGCAGTTCCTATGGTTTTCCTGGATGAGGAGTCTTGGTTTTTAACAGTAGATTTTCCTGATGTTTTTGATGACATTATTTTATACAAGTACATACTAAAAGATAAAGACGGAAGCAAGATATACGACGGCGAGGATGACAGGGCGATTGATGTATCTGTTATCAAAAAAAAGGTTATTTCTTTGGTTGATACCTGGAACGCAGATTCCAATATTGCAAATGTCTTTTTCACAAGGCCATTCAGCAAAGTATTACTTCAGCATGTACCTAAAATCAAAACTGCCGCCAACAGGAAATATACCCATGAATTCCGGGTAAAAGCTCCCTTGCTGGAACCTGGCGAAATTGTATGCATGTCAGGGTCATCAAAAAAACTAAAATATTGGGACACAACTGAGCCATTGCTGATGGAAGCAAAAAATAACTGGTTTATTGCGCAGCTTGAGCTTGAGCGTGAAGGGCTTCCTCTTACCTATAAATATGGAATTTACAACCTCACTGAGAAAAAATTTATAAGGTTTGAAACCGGTGGTAATCGCCTTGTTCAAAAAGACAAATGGAATAGTCCCCCGCTTACAATAATTCATGATGGATTTGTGCAGAGCGAGGTATCGCCCTGGAAAGGCGCCGGAGTTGCTATTCCCGTTTTTAGCCTTCGCTCGGAGAGAAGCTTTGGCGTAGGTGAGTTTAGTGACATGCTGCCTCTTGTAGATTGGGCGGAGCAAGTTGGTCTAAGGCTTATACAAATTCTACCTGTAAACGATACCACCGCAAATCATAAATGGACAGATTCGTATCCGTATGCGGCCATATCGGCCTTTGCATTGCATCCTTTATACATTAACCTGGAGAAGGTAGCGGGAAAAGAATTTTCAAAAATCGTTAAGCCACTTAAAAAAAAGAAAAAGCAACTTAATGAGTTGGCTTGTTTTGATTACGAGCAGGTAATGAAATTTAAATTATCTGTACTAAAAGAATTATATACCGCTTCAAAAAATTCGGTTAAAAATGATCCGGATTATTTTGAATTTTTTGAGATGAACAGGGAATGGCTTGTACCTTATGCTGTGTTTTCTTACCTGCGGGATAAATATAAAACGCCCGATTTTACAAAATGGAAAAGTCATAAAAAATTTAATGAATCAACTATTCAGAAATATGCCTCGCCCGGTAAAAGCCAATACGATGATATCGCATTCTTCTACTTTGTACAGTATCACTTGCACCTGCAATTGAATGAAGCAAAAAATTACGCTCATAAAAAGAAAATTGTTATCAAGGGTGACATACCCATCGGAATCTATCGCTACGGCTGCGACGCATGGGCAAACCCCTCACTATATAATATGGATGAACAGGCTGGTGCACCTCCGGATGATTTTGCAGTGAAAGGACAGAATTGGGGCTTCCCAACATACAATTGGGAAAAAATGAAAGAAGATGGATTCAGGTGGTGGCGCCGTCGTTTTGACCAGATGAGCAACTACTTCGATGCTTTTCGAATTGACCACATCCTTGGCTTTTTCAGAATATGGAGTATCCACATTGATACGATTGATGGAATTTTAGGAAGGTTCGTGCCCGCAATACCTGTCGACATTTTAGAATTTGCTTCTAACAATATTGCGTTTGATCACGACCGGTATTGCAAACCCTTCATCACAGATGAAATACTTTGGGGACTTTTTGGTGAATCCACACCTTATGTAAGCGAAAACTTTCTCGAGCATGGCACCGATGGGCGATTGAAATTTAAACAACAATATAATACGCAGGTAAAAGTTGCAAAATTTTTTGAAAAAAATAAAGTTGAAAATCGAGATGCTATAAAACATGGTTTGCTCGATTTACTAAGCAATGTCATCCTGATAGAGGAAGCGCATTCCAATGGGCAAAAATTTCATTTCAGGTTTGGGATCGCACAAACAAGCACTTTTCAGTACCTCGACAATCACGCCAAAGAAAAAGTGCATGAGTTGTACGTGAACTATTTTTACAGGCGACAGGAAAATTTTTGGAAAATAGAAGCCCTGAAAAAATTACCGCAATTAAAGCACAGCACTAAGATGTTGATTTGCGGAGAAGACCTGGGTATGGTTCCTCATTGTGTTCCGGAAGTGATGAAGCAGCTTGGAATTTTGAGTCTTGAGATCCAGCGGATGCCGAAAGATCCGAATGCCCGTTTCTTTCATCCTAAAGATGCCCCATACCTCTCGGTGGTTACACCCTCAACTCACGATATGAGCACCATTCGAGACTGGTGGGAAGAAGACAGGAATAAGACACAGGAATTTTATAATTACAGTTTGGGCCATTATGGCGAGGCGCCTTATTTCTGTGAACCGTGGATTAATAAAGAAATTGTATTGCAGCATTTATATTCTCCCGCTATGTGGAGCATTTTTCAAATACAGGATCTGCTGGGAATAAATGGAAATATCCGCCTCGTAAATCCTCACGATGAAAGAATAAATATTCCTGCGGAGCCCAATCACTATTGGCATTACCGTATGCATATAAGTCTCGAAGATTTATTGAAAGAAAATGAATTTAATGAGGAGCTAAAAAAGTACATACTTGAAAGCGGAAGGATCGCACAATAGTAACCCGGATGAAAATAAAATACAAATCCATAAATCTTCCTTTCACACATCCCTTTACAATCTCAAAAGGGACAAAAGCCCATCAGCCCGCTTTAATTGTAGAGCTTGAACACTTTGGTAACAGAGGTTATGGAGAAGCTCCGGCAATCGTTCATTATAATATTACCGTAGATGAGATGATCGCAGATATTGAACGCAAAAAGACTTTTCTTGAAAAATTTGCATTTACACATCCTGACAGGTTCTGGCATTACCTCCATCATCTTTTCCCCAACGATCCTTTTTTGGTTTGCGCTCTCGACATGGCTGGATGGGACTTATATGGCAAAATAAGCGGCAGGCAATTATATAAATTATGGAATCTTGATACGGGCAAAAATCCTTTAACTGATTTTACCATCGGTATTGATACGGTAGAAAAGATGGTGGAAAAAATGAAAGAAAAGCCATGGCCCATTTATAAAATTAAATTAGGAACTGAAGACGATGTCAGGATAATTTCTGAATTGAGAAAACATACTACCTCTATTTTTAGAATTGATGCAAATGCAGCATGGCAAGCAAATGAAGCTTTAGAAAAGATAAATATTTTTAAAAACCTGGGCGTAGAATTTATAGAGCAGCCACTTGCGAAAGACGACTGGGATGGTATGAAGTTTTTATTTAAAAATTCACCCTTGCCTCTTATAGCCGATGAAAGTTGTGTCTTTGAAAACGATGTTGAAAAATGCGAAGGATTTTTTCACGGAATAAATATTAAGCTTACCAAATGCAGTGGAATTACACCTGCGTTGCGAATGATAACCAAAGCCCGCGAATTAAATATGAAGGTAATGGTTGGTTGTATGAATGAAAGTTCAATCGGTTCTTCAGCGATTGCCCAACTGCTTCCCCTGCTGGATTATGTGGATATGGATGGGCCTCTATTGCTTGCTGAAGATGTGGGTGACGGTGTGAAATTTGAAGATGGTAAAATTATTTATAAAAATTTAAGCGGTATTGGTGTAAGTGTTGAATCTTTTTAAGATAGCGGCCTAATGCCATAAAATTATTCATATCTAAAAGGCTAAAATGAAAAGGAAGTTGATATTCTTTTCGGGGGGCTGGGAGAGTCTCCAAAACTTTTTTTGTTCAACTAAACTTTCATTCTTTACTTTGCAGCTCAAATGAAAAAAATTACTTACATACATCATCATCATTTTTTTACCTGAGGGTAAGCTATGTTGTTGTATATGTAAAAATCATATTTTCAAAAAAGGCTTACTGAATAGTGAGCCTTTTTTTATTTTAAAAAACACATCATGTTAAAGATAGCAGTTCAGAAATCGGGAAGACTGTATGAAAATTCACTGCAACTTTTAAAAGAATGCGGTATTGAGCTTAACAATGGCAACAGGCAATTAAAAGCTGTGGCATTGGATTTTCCAATCGAAGTATATTTTTTGAGAGACGACGATATTCCTCAATATGTTTTTGATGGAGTTGCTGATATAGGCATTGTAGGGGAAAACGTAGTTTTTGAAAAAAATAAGGAAGTAGAAATAGTGAACAGGCTTGGGTTTGGAAGATGCCGCCTTAGCATTGCCGTTCCCAAAAGCATGGATTATAACAACGCGAATGATCTGCGTGGATTGAAAATCGCGACATCCTACACAGTCTTATTACAAAAATTTCTTAGTGAACAAAATGTTGATGCCGAAATCCATGAGATCAGCGGTTCCGTGGAAATAGCGCCCGGCATTGGCCTTGCTGAAGCAATATGTGACCTGGTAAGCAGTGGCAGTACACTTTTTACAAATGGCTTAAAAGAAGTGGAAGTAATTTTAAAGTCGGAGGCCGCACTGATATCCAGGCATGACCTTGACATTGAGAAAAAGGAAATTTTAGCTAACCTGCTGCTTAGAATAAATGCGGTAAAAACTGCTAAGCACAATAAATATATAATGCTGAATGCTCCCAATTCGCAACTAAAAAATATTTCCGAAATATTGCCGGGAATGAAAAGCCCAACTATCGTACCCCTCGCTGAGAGTGGCTGGAGCAGCGTTCAAAGTGTGGTAAATGAAAATGATTTTTGGAGCATTATTGAAAAACTAAAATCATTTGAAGCAGAAGGAATAATTGTTGTGCCGATAGAAAAAATGATATTATAAAATACCAAAAAATGAACAATATTCTTATAGAGCCGGTAAAAGAATCATGGCCATCACTGGTGCAGCGGCCACAAAATAATGCAGCAACTATTGATAGCGATGTATCAGAAATTTTAAGAGATGTAAAAGAAAACGGGGACGAGGCGCTTTCTAAATATTCATTGAAGTTTGATGGTTTTGCCCCGGAAAATTTATTGGTAAGCGCCGAAGAAATTGAAGAGGCTGCAAATAATATTGAACCCGGATTGAAAGATGCCATTTTATTGGCAAAAAATAATATTCAGAAATTTCATGCTGCACAAGTTGTAAAAAAAATCAAGAAGATTAAAACGGCTGCTGGGGTAACTTGTTGGCGAAAAAATGTACCGGTTGAAAATGTTGGCTTATATATTCCGGGTGGAACAGCGCCGCTTTTCTCGACTTTGCTTATGCTTGGTATCCCAGCGCTTTTGGCTGGCTGCAAGAATATAATCATCTGTACACCTCCCGGCCGTGATGGTAAAATAAACGCAACTATACTCTTTGTTGTCAAGGTACTCGGCCTCGCAAATGTTTACAAGGCAGGCGGGGCACAGGCTATAGCCGCAATGGCTTATGGTACCCAGAGCATCCCAAAGGTTGATAAGATCTTTGGGCCGGGAAACAGTTATGTGACCTGCGCAAAAAAACTGGTAAGCATAGAAGGGACCGCTATTGATATGCTTGCCGGGCCAAGCGAACTTGCCGTTTATGCCGATGAAACTTCTGTCCCGTCATTTATTGCTGCAGATCTTTTGAGCCAGGCAGAACATGGTATAGATTCACAAGTAATATTAGTAGCATCGAATATCGATATTATTGAAAACGTAGTAATTGAAATCAGTATTCAGATGAGTTCCTTGTCACGAAAAGATATAATCAATCAAAGCCTGGCTTTTAGCAGGCTTATACTGATCGGGGATGTTAAAAATGCCTTCGATTTTTTAAATCTGTATGCGCCGGAACATCTAATTATCGCTTCTGAAAATGCCAAGCAACTTTCTAAATATGTTTCAAACGCGGGAAGTGTTTTTTTAGGAAATTATTCCTCCGAAAGCTCGGGCGACTATGCATCCGGACCAAACCACTCATTGCCAACCAGCGGAACGGCAAATACGTTTAGTGGTGTTTCTGTTGACAGCTTTGTTAAGAAGATAACTTTTCAAAAAATAAGTAAAAAAGGAATTGAAAATATCGGGCCTTCTGTGGAAGCTATGGCTGAAGCTGAAGGGCTTGATGCGCATAAAAGTGCGGTGAGTATTCGCTTAAAACAATTAGGAGTATGAGAACATTTGATCTTGATACTATAGTAAGAAAAAATATAAAAAACCTAAAGCCTTATTCGTCTGCAAGGACTGAATATAGCGGCAATGCATCTGTCTTTTTGGATGCGAATGAGAATAGCTTTGGTTCGCCGCTTCCTGAAAATTATAACCGCTATCCTGATCCGTTACAATGGCAATTAAAAGAGGAACTTTCAAAAATTAAGGGAATTCCTCCGCAAAATATTTTTATTGGAAACGGCAGCGACGAAGTGATTGATCTTGCTTACCGCATTTTTTGTGAACCAGGGAAAGATAATGTAATCGTTTGTCCGCCTACTTATGGCATGTACGGAGTAAGCGGAAATATAAATGACGTTGAGATTAAGAAAGTGTTGCTTACCCCCGATTTTCAACTTGACGTTGATTCAATTTTAGAAACCATAGATAGTAATTCCAGGCTGCTTTTTATTTGTTCACCCAACAATCCCACCGGCAATAATATGAACCGTGTGGATGTGGAAACCCTGGTAAATAATTTTCCTGGCCTTGTGATTATTGATGAAGCATATATTAACTATTCACGGCAAAAATCTTTTTTGCAAGAGCTACCTGAGTATGAAAATTTGATAGTTATGCAAACGCTTTCGAAAGCATGGGGACTTGCCGCATTGAGACTTGGTTTGTGTTTTGCTTCTGAAAGAATTATTGAATTATTCAACAAAGTAAAGCCGCCTTACAACATTAATAAAGCTTCTCAGCAACTTGGCATTGAAGCACTGCTGGGAATTGATGAAGTAAATGAAAATATAAAAATCACCGTTGAACAAAGAAGCATTTTACAACAGCAATTGACACCGTTTAATTTTGTTAAAAAAATCTATCCTTCTGATTCAAATTTTATTTTAGTCAAAGTGAATGACTCTGATGGCTTGTATCAATACCTCTCTGGTAAAAAGATTATTGTAAGAAACAGGAGTAACGAACCTTTGTGCGAAAATTGCCTGAGAATAACGGTTGGAACACCACAGGAAAATCAAGCATTAATTGAAGCATTAAAAAATTATAAAGATGCGTAAAAAAGTTTTATTTATCGACAGGGATGGAACACTTATAAAAGAAGCGCCACCTACTTACCAACTTGATGCATTCACCAAGTTGGAGTTCTATCCGAATGTATTTGAATACCTTGGTAAAATTGTGAAGGAATTTGATTTTGAACTTGCAATGGTTACTAACCAGGATGGGCTTGGTACTGCGGCTTTTCCGGAAGATGCATTTTGGCCGATACAGCATTTTGTTCTCCGGGCGCTCGATAATGAGGGAATTACTTTTTCAGAAATTTTTATCGACCGCACTTTTGCCGATGAAAATAAACCGACAAGAAAGCCGGGCACCGGAATGCTTACTGAATATTTGAATACTGACAAGTATGACCTGGCCAATTCATTTGTAATTGGTGACAGGCTTACTGATGTGCAGCTTGCAAAAAATCTTGGTTGCAAGGCTTTTTGGCTTAATAATTTTGATAACCTTGGAAACCATGAATTGGAGGCTACAGCGCAAACACTGAGAGACAACATCGCGGTTGAAACGCAAAATTGGAAAGATATTTATGACTTTCTAACAGAGCCCCCAAGAAAAGTTTCCCATACCCGTAATACAAATGAAACGAAAATCACCATAGATATTAACCTTGATGGAAGTGGCCAATCCGAAATTCAAACAGGGTTAAGCTTTTTTGACCACATGCTTGAGCAGGTAGCAAAACATTCAGGTATGGACATGGATGTGATTTGCAAAGGTGATCTTCATATTGATGAGCACCATACGATTGAAGATGTTGCTATAGCTTTCGGGGAGGCTTTGTTAAAAGGCCTTGGAGACAAAAGAGGTATGGAAAGATATGGCTACACACTGCCAATGGATGATTGCCTGGCGCAGGTTGCAATTGATTTTGGCGGCAGGAGCTGGTTGGTTTGGGAAACCGAATTCCATCGTGAAAAAATTGGAGAAATGCCCACGGAAATGTTCTATCATTTTTTTAAATCTTTTAGCGATGCATCAAAATGCAATTTAAATATTAAAGCAGAAGGTATCAATGAACATCATAAGATCGAAGCAATTTTTAAAGCATTTTCACGAGCCATAAAAATGGCAATAAAAAGAGACCCGCTTAATAAAAGCCTTCCAACAACCAAAGGTGTACTATGAAAATCGCGATCATAAAATACAATGCCGGTAATGTGCAGAGTGTATTATACGCTTTACAACGATTAGGTATAGCCGCAACCGTGACAGACGATCATGCAGAAATAAAAGATGCCGATAAAGTGATATTCCCCGGAGTGGGCAATGCCGGTTCTGCCATGGCTTATTTGAGAAAGAATGGATTAGATAAAGTAATTACTTCTCTTCAGCAACCGGTTTTAGGCATTTGCCTGGGGCTGCAATTAATGTGTGATCACAGTGAAGAGGAGAATACCACATGTCTTGGCATTTTTAATGTCCCCATTAAAAAATTTACGAAAAATGCAGAAGACGGAAATACATCTTCATTTAAAATTCCTCACATGGGATGGAATACCATTTACAATCTTTCTTCTCCATTGTTTGAAGGCATCAGTGAAAATTCATTTGTATATAACGTGCATAGTTATTACGCGTCGCTTTCTCCTCAAACAATAGCTACCACAAACTATATAATTCCCTACAGTTCGGCTATCAATAAGGATAATTTTTACGGCGTTCAGTTTCATACGGAAAAGTCGGCTTTAGCAGGGGCGCACATTCTTTCAAATTTTTTAAAAATAGTTTAATGGATTTAATACCAGCTATAGACTTAATAGATGGAAAATGTGTCCGCTTGTCAAAAGGGGATTATTCAAAGAAAATTATATACAGCAACTATCCTGTTGATGTTGCAAAATCCTTCGAAGGCTCGGGAATTAAAAGGCTTCATATAGTTGATCTTGACGGTGCTGCCGGCAATAGTTCCCGCAACCTCAAAACCCTGGAAAAGATTGCTGGAAAGACAAGCCTTACAATTGATTTCGGAGGAGGTATTAAATCCACGGAGAATGTTTCATCTGTATTTAATGCCGGGGCGGCTATGATAAACGTGGGAAGTGTGATCGTAAAAGATCCTGAATTATTTTCTCAATGGATTGTAAAATTCGGGCCTGGAAAATTTTTGCCAGGTGCTGATGTGCTCGATAGAAAAATAAAAATACACGGATGGAAAGAAGAAACCGGTATTGATATTTTTGATTTCATAAAAGATTTGATTACCCTTGGTTTGCGGGCAATTTTTTGTACCGATATTTCAAAAGACGGAATGCTTATGGGCCCATCTGTTGATTTGTACAAAGAGATTTTGAAAAAATTTCCTTCGCTTAAACTTGTTGCCAGTGGCGGAGTTTCGTCTTATGACGATCTCATAACTTTAAAAGAAGCCGGTTGTGACGGTGCGATAATCGGTAAAGCGTTTTATGAAGAAAGAATAACACTGAAGCAAATGGAAAACTTTATAAAAAATTAGCAATGCTTGCGAAAAGAATTATTCCATGCCTTGATATAAATAATGGCAGAACTGTTAAAGGAATCAATTTTGAAAACATTCGTGATGCCGGAGATCCGGTAGAACTCGCCATGTATTATTCATTGCAGGGTGCAGATGAACTGGTTTTCCTTGATATTACTGCGACAGTTGAAAAAAGGAAAACACTTGTAGCATTAGTAAAAGATATTGCTTCACACATAAACATCCCATTTACTGTAGGTGGAGGGATCTCATCTGTAGATAATGCTTACGAATTGTTACAGAATGGAGCGGATAAGATTTCCGTAAATTCAGCGGCTTTTAAAAATCCCGGCGTGATTAAAGAAATGGCTGACGAATTCGGCAGCCAGTGCGTGGTGCTGGCAATAGATACTAAAAAAGAAGAAGATGGTAATTGGTATGTTTATTTAAACGGCGGCAGAATCAAAACAGAAGCTTTAGCCTTCGATTGGGCGAAACAGGCAGCAGACTTAGGCGCCGGGGAAATCTTGCTGACTTCTATGAATAATGACGGAACTAAAAACGGCTTTGCTGAAGATATAACTGCGTTGTTATCGGGGCAACTATCCATACCGATTATTGCATCAGGCGGTGCAGGCACTATGCAACATTTCGCAGATGTTTTTCTAAAAGCCAACGCCGATGCTGCGCTTGCTGCAAGTGTATTTCATTACGGAGAAATGGAAATCCCCATATTGAAGAAATATTTATCTGATCAAAATATTAATGTAAGAATATGAAACCCGGAATAGTACCTGAAGAAATTTTAAAACAAATTGACTTTGCAAAGAGCGATGCAGGGCTTGTTCCTGTTATCGTACAAGATAATGTTACCAGCAATGTATTGATGCTTGGTTATATGAATGCAGAAGCTTTGCAACAAACCCTCGATACCGGGCTGGTAAGTTTTTATAGCCGCAGCAAACAAAGAATTTGGGTGAAAGGGGAAACCAGTAAAAATTGCCTGCACCTGGTGGATATCAAAGCCGATTGTGATAACGATACGCTGCTTATTAAAGCAAGGCCTGATGGGCCTGTATGCCACACTGGTGCCGATACCTGTTTTAACGAAACAAATTCTTCCAATGATTTTTTAACCGATCTCGAAAATATTATTTCGAACAGAAAGGAAAATCCTGACGATAAATCGTACACTTCGTCTTTGTTTACTAAAGGAATAAATGCAATCGCTCAGAAAGTAGGAGAGGAGGCTGTGGAGTTAATTATAGAATCGAAAGATACTGATGAAAATCTTTTTATAAATGAAGCAGCAGATCTTTTGTTTCACTACCTTATTCTTTTGCAGGCGAAGGAAAAAAGGCTTGGAGACGTTATTGAAATTTTAAAGCAAAGGCATTCAAAAAATTAATAGAATCCGCGATTAGTCCCAAAAAAAATCCCGCGTTATTCGCAGGATTTTTTTTGAGTAAGTTTAAAAACTTTTGAATTAGCTAAACAAGCCGCCTTTCTTGAAAGAGCGTACACCTTCGCCTATTTTAAATCCGTTATTATAAATTTCTATCTTATAATTTCCTGTTTGAAAATCGCTGTTTTGTGACCATTCAACAGACACAGGCTCTTTTTGGCCTTGAACGTAATTGATTTGCACTTTCTTAGTAAAAGCCTTCTCAATTCCATCCCTGGTTACAAATTTACCTGAACCTAAAGCATCAACTACTACGGGCCTTCCATCAGGAGATGTTATAGAAACATATAAATCTTTTGGACCTGTAGGTGTGATCCTGTTTTCATCTATATTGAAAGAGATTTTCAACTTATCAACTCTTTTTGCTGTTGTAGTTTCTTTCTCTTTGCCGCTTTTCTTTTCTTTAATGCCCACAATATCAAAGTCAGATGCATGAAGGGTTGAGCCCACATCAATTACATCTTCTTTGTCTTTAATAACTACGGTCGCAGAATCAAAATTTTTCTTTTGCAGGTCCCTGTCCAGGGTTACAACTCTTTTCTCTTGCGTCAACTGCATATTTTCATTTTTCAATGACTCAATTTCGGCTGTATAGGTTTCTATATTGCCCTTTAATTGAGAGACTAATCTGCGTGCTTCGGCAAGTTCTGCCTGTGTAGCGTTTTTGTTATTTAATATGCTTTGCACTCTGGATTTAAGGCCTTCTATGTCTTTATCCTTTGTACGTAAAAGACTGTCAGCCTTTGAATTTGAAGTTTTAAGCATATCAAGACGCAGTGCTGCGTCATTTAATTCGCGTTGCAGTTCATTCTTCGATGAATCGCTTTCAACGATTTGTGATGTAAGTTCCTGTTTCTCCTGTTTGCTTTTATTTTTGTCCCAGATGATATATCCCCAGGTACCAAGCAGAATAATAACAAGGATAGCCGTAAGGATATTCCTATTGTTGTTATTTGTAACAACTACCGGTTTTTCTTCAGGAACATTGCTGTTAGGGAAGTTTTCGTAACTCATTTTGTATTTTTTTTATTATATTAATTGATTATCCAGTTAAAATTTCCAAAACCATGCCAAAGACAAGTTACGGAAATTCTCAACTTTTTTTTCACAATATTTATGACAGTTTGCTAATCGGCTATCTTTGAGATAATGAGCGCATTATCTATATTATCGGAATGGAAAAAAAATAACTTCAAACCGATCTATTGGCTGGAAGGCGAAGAAGATTTTTACATTGATGAAGTGATCGAATTTGCAGAAAGGAAAATTTTATCAAAACAAGATGCGGAATTCAATCTTACAATATTTTACGGTAAAGATGCCAATTGGGCCGATGTGGTGAACTCCTGCAGGCGATACCCCATGTTTGCAGAACGGCAGGTAGTATTGCTGAAAGAAGCCCAGCAGATGAAGGATATAGACAAGCTTGAGAGCTATATTGAAAAACCATTGGCATCCACAATATTAGTAATATCTTATAAAGGCAAAACGCTTGACGGGCGCAGCCGCTTATCAAAAATCATAAAAAAACACGGCGAAATATTTTTATCAAAAAAGATTTACGATAACCAATTACCTGCCTGGACTAACGGATACCTTCAGTCGAAAGGGTATGAAATTACACAGCGGGCTCTCACTTTGCTTGTTGACCACATTGGGAATGACCTTAATCGCATTGCTAATGAAGTGGAAAAGCTGTCTATGAACCTGGGAAATGAAAAAAAAATAACGGAAGACGATATCGAGAAATATATTGGCGTAAGTAAAGAGTATAATATTTTTGAACTTCAGCATGCTATAAGTAAAAAAGACCTTGCTAAAGCAATTAAGATCATCCAGTATTTTGAAGCAAATCCCAAGGCCGCGCCTATCCCGCTGTTGCTGCCCTCTTTGTACAATTATTTCAGTAAAATAATTGTTATCTACCAAATGAGTGATAAAAGCGAAAGAGCGCTTAAGCCAATGTTTTTTAATAATCCATATTTGGTACAGCAGGCAATGGATACCGTTTTAAATTATTCATATTCCGAAACTGAGCAGGCTATTCTTTTACTCCACAATTATAATCTTAAAAGTATTGGCATTAATAATTACGGCACATCAGGAGGCTCGTTGCTAAAGGAACTGGCATACAAAATCATAAAAGGCGGAAATTACAATTAGCTTGTTTTTAAGATATCCCGTGCATTTTTTTCATCAATGGCTAATTGAGCTGTAAGTTCTCCCAGGCCATTGAATTTTATCTCAGGCCTTAGAAATTTTTTGATGTACACTCTTATATTTTTACCATAAATGGTTTTATCAAAATCAAATATATTTACCTCGATCACTCTCTTTGTTCCTCCTATTGTGGGCCTTATGCCTATATTCATCATACCATCATAATGTACGATGTTTTTAGGTGGATCATCGTCTATTGATACCTCTACAGCGTATACACCATTTCCGGGAACAAGTTTATTGGCGTCAGTTATATCAATATTGGCCGTGGGATAGCCCAGTGTTCTGCCCAATTTATTTCCTTCAACCACTTTTCCTTCAAAAAAGTAATCATAACCTAAGGCTTCATTTGCATCGGCAATATTTCCATCCGATAAAGAATGCCTTATTCTTGTTGAGCTAATGATGACGTCATGTAAAACATGCTCGGGAATTTCCTTTACTTTATAATTATAATCTGCCTGGTAATTTTCTAATAATTTGTAATCACCAATACGGTTTTTACCAAAACGATGATCATAGCCAATGATGATCGTGTGTGGGTGAAATTTTGACACCAAAAAGTCTATGATATATTCTTCAGCCGATTGATCAGAGAATTCCAAAGTAAAAGGAACTAATACAAGATGGTCAATATGTTGTTTTTTGAGCAGTTCCGTTTTTTCAGAAAGGGTGTTGAGCAGTTTAATTTCTTCAGGGGCTTTGCCAGTAGTTGCTGAGGGAGTATTTCTCACCACCATTCGCGGGTGAGGATGAAAAGAAATAATCACACTTTCGCCATTAATTTCTTTTGCTTCTTTCTTAAGTTGACTAATAATCTTGAGATGACCGGTGTGCACCCCATCGAAGGTGCCTATTGTAATTACGGCATTATTGAAAAAAGGTAAGTTATTTATATCCCTATATACCTGCATGCTAGACTACAAAATTATAATATATCAAATGAAATTTCATATTTGGAACAAGAAGCCGGTTAATTCCCGGATGCAGGGAAATTCTGATTGCAAAAATGTAAACATAATCAAAAGTATGCAGGCATTATTTCAATGTTCATTATTTGAATCGAAGATAGCATTATGATATTCTATATTTTTACATGAACCAAAATAGTATCATGTCCCTATATTCAAAACGCGGAGTTTCAGCACAAAAGGAGGAAGTGCATGCCGCTGTGAAAAACCTGGACCAGGGAATTTTTCCAAAAGCTTTCTGTAAAATTTATCCTGATTATTTAGGGGGTGATAAGAATTTTGTAAATGTGATGCATGCTGACGGCGCCGGAACAAAAAGCATATTGGCCTATTTGTACTGGAGAGAAACCGGGGATGCATCTGTGTGGAAAGGCATTGCCCAGGACGCAATTGTGATGAACCTCGACGATCTTTTATGTGTAGGGATTTATGACAACATTATATTTAATTCGACCATCGACAGGAATAAAAATCTTATTCCCGCAGAAGTTTTGGAACA
>JBBSBD010000021.1:0-42828 GCA_038251675.1 Chitinophagales bacterium
AGGCTTTGGCCTGGTTAATATTCCTGTAAAACTTTACAGTGCGACCCAATCGAGTAATCTTAATCTCGATATGCTTGACAAAAAAGATCATTCACACATTAAATACATGCGTATCAATGAAAAATCAGGTAAAGAAGTTCCGTGGGGAAATATTGTTAAGGGCTACAAACTCGATAATGATTATGTAGTATTGGATGATAAAGATTTTGAGGCTGCCAGCGCAAAAAAAACTAAAACGATTGAGATATCAGATTTTGTAAAAGAAGAAGAAATAAGCAGCCTTTACTATGAAACACCTTATTATTTAGAGCCGGATAAATCCGGGACCCGACCTTATGAATTATTAAGGCAGGCTTTAATTAAAACCAAAAAAGTGGGTGTTGCAAGTTTTGTTATGCGAAGTAAGGAAAGCCTGGCAATATTAAGACCTGACGGAGATGTAATCGTATTGAACCGAATAAGATTTGAAGAAGAAATAAGAGATACCGACGAACTTATTCTTCCTAAAAATACGGATGTAAAACCGGCGGAATTAAAGATGGCTGTAACGCTTATAGACCAACTCACTGCCAAGTTTGATATATCAAAATATAAGGATACCTATAATGCAGAGCTTTTAAAATTAATTAAGGCAAAAGCTGGCGGCAAAAAAATAAAGGCGCCTCAAATGAAAGTGGTTCACAGTAAAACAAAAGACCTGATGGAACAGCTCAAGGCAAGTCTAGACGTAAAACGCAAAAAAGCATCCTGATGGCACTTTCATTATACAATAAAAAGAGAAATTTTAAGGAAACTTCAGAACCTTCCGGTGAGATAAAAAAATCTGAATCAAAACTTACGTTTGTAATTCAGCGGCATAAGGCGTCCCGTCTTCACTATGATTTTCGGTTGGAAATGGATGGGGTATTGAAAAGCTGGGCTGTGCCAAAAGGGCCTTCTTTAAATCCAAATGATAAGCGCCTGGCAATGATGGTGGAAGATCATCCTTACGCGTATAAAGATTTTGCAGGTGTTATACCTGAAGGAAATTACGGCGCAGGAATCGTGGAAATTTGGGATAACGGGACTTACACCGATATTGATAACTTGGAGAGAGGCATGGCGGAAAAGAAATTAAAGTCAGGATTAAAATCCGGCAATTTGAAGATTCAACTTTTTGGAAAAAAGCTCAAAGGAGAGTTTGCGTTGGTAAAATTAAAAGGGAATGGAAAGGATGATAACAGTTGGCTACTTATTAAACACAACGATAAGTATGCCGTGGATGACGAATATAACAGTGAAGATGAAACGCCTAAATCTTCTCCAATAAACAAATGGCTTAACGAAAACAAGAAGCCTGCGAAAAAAAAAAGTACGTAGCAACCTCGATAAAGAAAGGAAGAAAACGCAGCACATTTATAAAGCCCATGCTGGCTAAAGAAACGGAGAAACCCTTTGATGATAAGAATTGGCTTTTTGAAATTAAATGGGACGGTTACCGTGCAATTACAGAAAAAAATAAAGATGATATTGCTCTTTATTCAAGGAACGGTATCACATTTGAAGATAGCTATCCTATAGTAGTTGATCAATTGAAATATATAAAACAAGATGTTGTTTTGGACGGTGAGATAGTTGTATTGGATGACAAGGGACACCCAAGTTTTCAGTTGCTTCAGCACTATTCAGAAAATGGGAATCACCCGATTCAATATCATGTTTTTGATCTTCTCAAATTGAATGGCAACGATACCACTGGTCTTACCCTTGTCGAAAGAAAAGAGTTGCTGCAAAAAATTATTCCTCAAAACGAAGTAATCAAATATTCCGACCACATATTTGAAAAAGGAAAGTCGTTTTTCAAAGTTTCTACAGAGAATAAGCTTGAAGGAATAATGGCAAAAAAAATAGATTCAAAATATTACGCAGGTAGCCGCACTACGGAATGGCTTAAAATAAAAAATCATCATACAGAGGAAGCGATTATCGCAGGATATACACAGGGAAGCGGTTCCAGGAAATATTTTGGTGCATTGATTCTTGCATCTTATGCTAATAAAAAGCTTACTTATATAGGTCATACCGGTACAGGTTTTAATCAAAAGTCTTTGAAAGAAATGTTTGATTTACTGCAACCTCTCGTGCAGGATGAATCCCCGTTCGTTGAAAAAATTAAAACCAACATGCCTGTGACATGGGTGAAGCCTGCATTGATATGTGAAGTAAAATATTCTCAAATTACAAATGACGGGAAATTAAGGCATCCTGTTTTCCTGCACTTACGGGAGGATAAAAATTTAAATGAAATAACCATGGCCAAATCTAAAACAGCAAAAAATCCCAGGGAACATAAGCCTGAAACGAAATTAAAAAACGAGCCTGGCGATAAAAAGTCTGCTGATAAAATTTTCACCTTCGGGAAATCTAAATTGACAGTAACTCATCCTGATAAGATTTATTTTCCCGAAGATGGTGTTACAAAAGGAGACGTGGTTGATTACTATATCTCTATAGCAGATTATATTTTACCCTACCTCAAAGGCCGGCCGGAATCTCTTTTGAGAAACCCTAATGGTATTCATGAAAAAGGATTTTTTCACAAGGATGCGGCGGGTGATGCTCCAAAATTTGTAAAAAGCCAAAAGGTACATTCGGAATCCAATGATAAAGAAATTGATTATATAATCTGCGATAACAAGGCCACGCTCACTTACCTCAATAATCTTGGCTGTATTGAAATCAATCCGTGGCATTCAACAATTAAGGCGCTTGACAAACCGGATTACTTAATAATAGATATTGACCCTTCGGATAAAAATACATTTGAGCAGGTAGTTGAAGCAGCCAATGTAATAAAGCAGGTTCTTGATAAAGCAGGTGCTACAGCGTTTTGTAAAACTTCCGGCGCTTCCGGCATTCACATCTATGTACCCACCGGGAAAAAATATACTTATGAACAGGCTAAAGATTTTACCTACCTCGTGTGCATGTTTGCCCATAATGAATTAAAAAGTTTTACCACACTAGAGCGAAACCTCGAGAAAAGAGGTAATAAGCATATCTACCTGGATTACCTGCAAAACAGGAAGGGGCAAACCATTTCTTCAGTATATAGTTTAAGGCCGAAGCCAGGCGCTACAGTGTCTACTCCTCTTTTATGGAAAGAACTAAAAAGCGGGTTATCTCCAAAACAATTTACAATTCACAACACGAAGAAACGTATAGAAAAAATCGGGGATATTTTTAAAGGTGTTTTGGGCAAGGGAATTGATTTAAGAAAGTGTATCAGGAATCTTGAAGGTTAGAAATCAATAGAGGATTGGTTAAATAAAATTCATAAAATCATATTGTTTTCCCAGTATCGCTTTATCATCGGCTCCCAGCCATTTATTCAAAACTGTTGCATAAATATTTTTAAAATCTACCGTATGCTTAAGATCACCTTCATTTAAATCAGTGAGATCAGGCATAGCATTAATTATTCCTTTTTGCTTTAATCCGCCACTTATGAAAAACATATTGTTCGCAGTTCCATGATCGGTGCCTCCACTGGCGTTTTGGGCTACCCTTCTTCCAAATTCACTAAAGGTCATGACCATCACATCCTGGAAGCGATTGTTATCTTTTAGATCTTTTACAAAGGCGGTCATTGCATCATTAAGTTGGGTAAATAATCTTTTCTGCTGGTTTTCCTGGTTTACGTGTGTGTCGAAACTGCCAAGGCTCAGGTAGTAAACTTTTGTATTAATATCACTAAGGATCAACGAAGAAATGGTTTTTAAATTCTTGCCTAATTCTGTTGCGGGATACGTAGTTGATGTAGGATGCACCTTACTTTGCTGATAAATATAATCTGCGCTGCTAAGCGTTTCACCAAGAGTTTTATAAAGGTAGTCAACCGTTTCTTCGCCCTTTTCATGAGATGCATTTATATCTTTAAAATATTTTTCATGACTGGTATTGTACAATCTTTTCGGATCTTTCACCGCGAGCCCTTTTTCATTCTCGCCTTTTAAAGCAAGGCTCAAAACATCATCTACTTCGAGTGCCTGCGTTGGCTTACTGTAGCCATTGCACTGTGCATCGAGATAGCGTCCAAGCCACCCCGTGTAAAGATATCTATCACTATCGCTGGCGCTTTGCCAAATATCCATGCTGCGAAAATGTGAACGATCCGGATTCGGGTAACCCACACTATTGATAATACCAAGATTTCCGTCATCATACAAACCTTTGAAAGCTTGTAATGCAGGATTAATTCCTGCTTCATCGGTAAGAGCTAACGCTTTATCTTTTTCAATTCCAAGCTTTGGCCTTGACTTATAGTAAATGTCATTACGTATGGGGATCACGGTATTAAGTCCGTCGTTGCCACCGCTGAATTGAAGTACAACCAGCGCTTTATTGCCTGGTGGCACTATAGTTTTTCCATCAAAGGCTTTTAAGAACTGTGGCATCATCATAGATGCGGTAGCCAGCGAGCCAACTTGTAAGAATTCTCTACGTTTGAATAGCATTAGGATAAATTAAAAATGTTCTTATAATTTCTCTCAACACAACTGGTATTCGGGTGTGCTCATTAATTCGACTAACGTAGTCTTAATGTATGCGTCCCTTGCCTGCTTGTCAATGTATTTATTAATAATAGCTGGGTCGATCCTACTGCTCGTTTGCAGAACAACATCATTTATTTTTTGCAAAAGATTTTCCTTTCGTGTTGCGTCAAATACCTTGGTTACTGCGTTCCAGTCAACTGTCACATTTAATTGTCTTGCTTTAGCATTTGTATCAACTCCCTCCTTCCCCATCATGGTATCATCATCGTCTTTAGGTTTTACGGCGAAGTCATCAGCATCGGTAAGAATTTGCGGAATCCTCATTCTTAACATCAGCGCACTGCTATCGATCCAGTTTTTTCCTCCGGGCCAGCCAGCAACGTTTGGAGGGTAAAATAATATCTGCCCCAATGCCCGCTGAAATAATAACTGGGCTTCCGGCTGAGCAAGTTCCATTGGAATCAACCTTCGGATACCTGCCAATAATTCAACCGGCGATTTAATTCGGTTACCAATATTTTTTTCATTATAAAACCAATCGCTGGTATATATATCGGCCAATAATTTTTTTATGTTGTACCCGCTTTCATAAAACTTGCCAGCAAGCAATTCAATTTTAGATTCATCAGGTATATCGTTTACAAAATACCTATACAATTTTGTTGTGATGTATTTTGCAGTTTGCCTTTGTTCCAATAAAATATCTATGATGTCATCCCCATTAAAATTACCTGTTCTGCCGAGGAAGGTTTTATTACAGCTATCGTGCAAAAAAGGCCTCTCAACAAATTCCCCTTTCACATTAAATCCCCATCCGGTGAAAGCCCTGGCTCCTTCTTTAATATCGTTTTCTGTATAATTGCCGCGACCCATCGTAAAAAGCTCCATCACTTCCCTTGCAAAATTTTCATTGGGATGCTGTTTTTTATTTTGCTGATTATTAAGAAAGGAAAGCATCGCTGGACTCTTGCTTACTTCACGGAGGAGATCGCCAAAATTTCCCAAAGCATTTTCTCGTATAACATTTAATAACTGCTGCTGGAAAAAAATATTAATGACCCTGCAGGCAAAATGACCGTGCCAGAAGAAGCTCATCTTTTCGCGTAATTGGGCCTCACTGTTTATCATTTGACTAAACCAGGTAAGGTTGAGACTTTTAAGGTCTTCAACCGACTGTTTACGCAACATTTTCTTTTCATTTCTGCTAAGCTGTTGCATTTTACCAATGTCCTGTACTCCCTTTACAAGCCCGTCGAAAAGATTACTTGCGACATTAAATGCTTCCGGTTTTTTTGATGAAGTTTTTAAAAGAAGTTGGTATAGATCCTTTTGAGAAACCTGTGGAAGTTCGTTGACATTTTCCGCCATGGGCCCAAATGCTGCCCTCCATAAGAGATGCTGATTTTTCAATTGATTAGATACGGCCATTTTCGTGAATCTTTAACTGAGGAAGTGTGCATGATGAATCCACTTTATCGGGATTACACTGCGCAATATGACTTAGAGAATTAAGATTGGTTTAATCTCTCTCTATCTTTTTCTAAAACTAATCATACCCGCAAAATATTACTGAGGTCCCATTTATTTTAACGTGATTTTAAAAATAGAAGGAGCTATGCGGTTTAAATACTAGCATTTCTTGAATACGTGCTGAATGGTGTTTTCCTTTTTTGAATATGTTAGAGCAGCTAATTTATTTTTTCAGAACCAAAATAAGGATGCAAAGCTTTAGGTAAGTTAATGCCACTTTCATCCTGGTTATTCTCAAGTAAAGAGGCAACAATTCTTGGCAATGCTAATGAGGATCCATTTAAGGTATGTACGAGTTGTGTTTTTCCATCAGTATTCTTAAAGCGGATTTTCATCCTGTTACTCTGGAAAGTTTCAAAATTACTTACAGAACTTACTTCAAGCCACTTTTGCTGGGCAGCGCTATATACTTCAAAATCGTAAGTAAGAGCAGATGTAAAACTCATATCCCCGCCACATAAACGCAGAATGCGGTAAGGCAATTCAAGGTGTTGCAAAAGGTTTTCAATATGTAGAACCATCTCTTCAATCACTTCATAACTTTTATCAGGATGAACAATTTGAACAATCTCAACCTTATCAAATTGATGAACGCGGTTGAGCCCTCTCACATCTTTTCCATAACTGCCGGCTTCGCGCCTGAAGCATGGGGTATATGCAGTCATTTTAAGTGGCAAGTCAGTTTCCTTTACAATTTCGTTCCGAAAAATATTGGTTACCGGAACTTCCGCAGTAGGTATCAGGAACAGTTTGTCTTCATTTACAAAATACATCTGGCCTTCCTTGTCCGGTAATTGACCCGTTCCAAAAGCGCTTGCTTCATTGACCATTAGTGGAGGCTGATATTCAGTATATCCTGCACCTACATTATAGTCAAGAAAATATTGAATGAGGGCCCGCTGTAATTTTGCACCTTTATTTTTATAAAAAGGGAATCCGCTGCCTGTTACTTTATTCCCTAATTCAAAATTTATGAGGTCATATTTCTTTGCAAGTTCCCAATGAGGTACTGCTCCTTTATGTAACTCAGGCTTACTTCCAACCTCCCTCACAATTTCATTTTCTTCGGGAGTTTTACCTGCCGGTACACTTTTATGCGGCAGATTGGGCAAACTTACTAGGTCACTTTGCAAATCTTTTTCTACTATTTCAAGCCTGGCAATTAAAGGCTCAATCAGTGATTTAAATTTGGCAACTTCCGTCTTTTTTTCTTCAGCCTTCTCTTTCTCACCCTTTGCCATCAATTCTCCGATTTGTCGTGATGCGGCATTGATTTTTGCCTGCAATTCATCGTGCTCGAATTGCAAGGACTTTCTTTCATTATCAAGTTCAATAATGAGAGCTACTAAAGAAATATCAGTAAAATTTTTAACCGCTAATCTTTCAATAACTTCTTCCTGGTTATTTTTAATAAAATTTACCTGTAACATATTTTCAAATCTATTTTAATACTCCTAACCTGATTTCAGCCCGCAAATATAGCAATGTGAGCGTAAGGCATAAAGTTGGAAACATGAATAATGTAGTTTTTGCAGAAAATGATCTATGTTTCGCGGTGGCAGTGTTCTTCTCAATTCAGCCTGAATTTTTTTTAATTTAATTTTGCGCAATGCAAAATGCTAGTGACGACCTGCAGGCAAGATGGTGGGCTTTAGAAGAAAAATTTATGGAGAGGTTCGGAAAAAAACCTGATGTAGAAGCCATTTTATTTTTAATTGGCATACAGGAAATCGGCAATTTTCGAAAAAAATTTTCGAAGGAACAAAAACAGGATCTTATGCATGTAGCCGTTTGCTCCCTGCTTTCTCGAAGTGAATTTTATAAAATTGAAGGACACGACAGCGAGGGCTGGCCCCATTTTAAGCAATTAAAGCCATTGCCGGAGTATAATATGGTGGAGCAGGAAAATTTCTTAAAGGATCATATTTTGCTTTACTTTGAAAATATTGGTGAACCATTTAAACACTTTTAAAATACCCAATGAAATATTTTTCTTATGTGATTCTTGCTCTTTTTCTCGTATCCTGTTCAGCCTCAAAAAAAACTGCCTTAGTAGCCGCAAAGCCAGTCGAGGTAAAACTTACGACCGATTCCGGTACTATTGTTTTAATGCTATATGATAAAACTCCGTTGCACAGAGACAATTTCGTAAAACTGGTAAAAGAAAAATTTTATGATGGCCTTTTGTTTCACAGGGTGATAAACAATTTTATGATCCAGGGTGGTGATCCTGATAGCAGAAATGCCAAGCCCGGCGCTCGCCTTGAAGAGGGATCATTAAATTATACTATTCCGGCAGAATTTGATACTTCTTTATTTCATAAAAGGGGAGCACTGGCGGCGGCAAGGGAGGCCGATGCATCCAACCCCAAAAAAGCCAGCAGCTCCACCCAATTTTATATTGTAGATGGCCAGACTTTTACCGACAGCGAACTGGACAGGGTAGAAGAGAGAACGAAAATACATATTCCTAAAAATCATCGGGACTACTATAAAACAGTGGGTGGCACTCCATTTCTTGATATGAATTATACTGTTTTTGGAGAAGTGGTAAGCGGAATGGATGTAGTAGAAAAAATTGCTAATGCCCCAAAAGATGAGAACAACAGGCCTTTGCACGATATTAAAATGGGAATGACAATAATTAAATGAATACGATTAGGATAAAATATTAATTTGCATGCACCAACTATTACATTATTCAATAAAATTTTACTATGAATTTTCCTGAAAATTTAAAATATACTAAAGATCACGAATGGGTTTCTATAGAAGGTGATGTGGCTACAGTAGGCATTACCGACCATGCGCAGCATGAGCTGGGAGATATCGTTTATGTTGAGATAGAAACAAAAGGAAAAGCACTTTCCGCGGAAGCTATTTTTGGAACAGTTGAGGCCGTAAAAACGGTTAGTGATCTTTTTCTGCCAGTATCAGGAACCATTACAGAAGTAAATCCACTGTTGGAAAAGGAGCCTGAAAAGGTGAATACGGATCCTTATGGAGAAGGTTGGATGATTAAATTAAAAGTGGACAACCCGGAAGACGTGGCAAAGCTTATGGATGCTGCGGCTTATGAAAAAGTGGTTGCATAAAGACCTGTAGATAATGCAAAAAATATCCTTCAAAAAGTTTTTGCCAGGCATAGCCTGGTTTTTTATTGTAGTGTTTCTCACTTGCTTGCCTGGCAGCGATTTGCCTCACATTGGATGGCTCAATAGAATTCATTTTGATAAGCTGGTACATGTTGGGTTGTTTGGAATGCTTGCATTTTTATTCAGCTTTCCATTTTTCAAAACAGATATACCATCATCCAAAAAAATTGGCTACCTTTTATGGATTGCGATAATAGCCAGTTTATGGGGGCTGGCCATTGAGTTTATTCAGAAATATTTTGTTTCGGGGCGCACCTTTGATTTGCTTGATTGGGCGGCGGATAGCTTAGGAGCGCTAATTGCATTTTTGTATTGTCGCAGCAGGAGCGCAAAACCACCGGCAATTGCAAAAGTTTAACTATTATTCTTATCGCTGTTCAATCACAGGATATCGTGTGCACTATAATATCAAGAGCAATGTTTATAGTTCATTAATTCAATCCAATCTTGCTCTCTAACTTTTTAAATTATACATTTGCGAAATGGAAAATGTCGAGAACATGGAATACAATACCACACGCAACCATCTTGAAATAAGAGAATATGGTCGCCACATTCAAAAAATGGTGGAATATGTTTTGACCCTGGAAGATCGGGAAAAACGTCAAAAGAATGCTTATGCGCTTATTGAGCTTATGGGTTTTTTAAACCCACACCTTAAAAATGTGGAAGATTTCAGGCACAAGCTATGGGATCATCTCTTTCTAATAAGCGATTTTAAACTGGATGTTGACAGCCCATATCCTATACCTACGAGGGAAACGCTGAAGGCTAAGCCGGAAGTACTTGGCTATCCTAAAAGGTATCCAAAATATAACCACCTCGGTAAAAATATTGAGATCGTAATTGATAAAGCTTTACAGGAAGAAGATGGCGATAAGCGCCAGGGATTTGCCAATGCGATAGCCTATTATATGAAACTTACCTATAGTAACTGGCATAAAGAATTGGTGCACGATGACAATATACAAACTGAGCTTGCTGCAATAACAAAGGGCGAGCTTGAGTTCAATAACAGGCCATTTGTAAAACACCGGGTAGAAAGCATTCGTGAAGAATTTGGCGGCGGTGGAAAATATAGAAAGAATTTTGGCCCACGTAACAATCGGAACAATCAAGGGGGAAGAGATAACAGGAATAACAGGAATAAGAATTTTAAAAAAAGGTACTGAGAAATATTTCTGTAAAAATAATTGCCCGGCCTTATTTATCGCCGGGTTTTTTATTTTATTGCATAAAATGATTTATGGTAACGCATTGGTGTTTTTAAACTTGTTAATTATCGGCATCTTTGCATCCTTTAATATTTGAAATAATTTTAAGATGGGTTCATTCGAAGTCAGGGGCGGTAAAAAACTTAAAGGAGAAATTACTCCCCAGGGAGCTAAGAACGAGGCATTACAGGTTATTTCAGCCGTGCTGCTTACAGCAGAAAAAATAACTATTCACAATATTCCGGATATAATTGACGTAAACCTGCAGATTGAGTTGCTTGAAGGATTGGGTGTGAAAGTGGAGAAAGCTGGCAGCCATACCTGCATTTTTCAGGCAGACAATATTAATGTCGATTATCTCGCTTCCCAGGAATTTAGAAATAAAACCGGCCGTTTACGTGGCAGCGTTATGCTCGCAGGCCCAATGCTTGCGAGATTTAAACAAGCGTATGTGCCTAAGCCTGGAGGAGACAAAATTGGCCGCCGGAGATTAGATACGCACATCATAGCATTTCAAAAGTTGGGCGCTGAATTTAATTATGATGACAAATCTTTCTTCCATTTACAAACACCTCAACTTAAGGCAACAAGCATGCTTCTCGATGAGCCAAGTGTAACGGGGACCGCCAATATCATAATGGCTGCAGTGATGGCAAAAGGGGTTACCACAATCTACAATGCCGCATGCGAACCTTATATTCAACAGCTTTGCAAAATGCTCAACAGCATGGGGGCAAAAATTTCGGGCATAGCAAGCAATATGCTTTTTATTGAAGGCGTAACGGAGTTGTCAGGAACCTCGCATACCATACTTCCTGACATGATTGAGGTGGGGTCCTTCATCGGGCTCGCTGCAATGACGCAGAGCGATATCCTTATAAAAAATGCAGGTATTAAGCATTTGGGAGTAATCCCTGAAAAATTTCAGCAGTTGGGTATCAAAATGGACTTTAATGGCGACGATATTCACATTCCTGAGCAGGAGCTATACGAGGTGCAAACTTATTTGGATGGTTCGGTTCTTTCTATTTCCGATCATCCCTGGCCTGGATTTACTCCCGACCTGTTAAGTATAATTCTTGTAGTGGCTACGCAGGCTAAAGGAAGCGTATTGGTACATCAAAAAATGTTTGAGAGCCGCTTATTTTTTGTAGATAAGATTATTGAGATGGGCGCCCATATTGTGTTGTGCGATCCTCATAGGGCGGTAGTGATTGGGCTTGAACGAAAATATGATTTGAGAGGTATTGAAATGAGCAGCCCTGATATAAGAGCCGGCGTGGCACTATTAATTGCAGCATTGAGCGCAGAAGGTAAAAGCGTTATTCAAAATATTGAGCAAATCGACAGAGGTTACCAAAACATTGATGAGAGGCTGAGATTGCTGGGTGCAGATATCGTAAGAAATTAAAAGCCAAATTGAATCAATAAACATTATAAGAGATTTTGGAAACAGGAAAAGTCGATAACGGCATGGAGAAACATTACAATAAAATTATTCTCATTACTGCTCCTTCAGGAGCGGGAAAAACTTCCATCATTCACTACCTGATGCAAAGGTTTCCGCGACTTGCATTCTCAGTTTCAGCGACTACGAGAAAACCACGGGAAAACGAGGTGGACGGTGTTGATTATTATTTCATTTCTGAAAAAGAATTTAAAGAAAAAATTCACCATAAAGAATTTCTGGAATGGGAAATGGTGTATGAAGGGAAATATTATGGAACCTTAAAAGATGAAATTGAAAGAATATGGGCTCAGAATAAAGTGCCCGTGCTTGATATTGATGTGCAGGGAGCCATACATGTTCAGCAGCAGTACCCGGTAAATACTTTTTCCGTTTTTATACAACCGCCTTCTTTAGAAGAATTAAAAGCCAGGCTTCAAAGCCGTGGCTCCGAAACAGAAGAATCATTGCAGGCAAGAGTAAATAAATCAGCATTTGAGCTTACATTTAAATCCTATTTTGAAAACATAGTAGTTAATAACGATTTTGACCTTGCGTGCAAAGAGGCAGAAAAAATTGTGGCTACCTTTTTAAATAATGAATAGTTTAGAAAGCTCATGTTCATTTTCAATTCAATAATTTTGTAATATGGACTGGACGTCAATTATAGCCATTGTGGCATCCTTGTTTTTGATTGGGTTTTTTGCAGGTGTAGAAGTATCATTTGTATCGGTAAGTAAGCTTTCGGTTGAGTTAAAGAGAAAACAGGGAAGCTATTCGGGCAAAATATGGTCGGCGTTCATGGACGCGCCTACCCGATTTATCGGCACTACCCTCATTGCAGTGAATATCCTGCTGGTGATATATGCACTTCTTTGGAGTGAGATTCTTGATAGTGTATGGAAATATTGGGAAGTGGAAGATCCTTATATTATGCTTCTGGTTGAAACCATCATCTCCACTTTGCTGCTTCTGATATTTGAATTTGCGTTTAAGGCCCTTTTCAGGGCAAAAAATAATTCGGTTATAAGCAGCAGTATCATCAGTTTTATTGTGAGCTTTTTTTATTCATTATTATCATGGGTTGCTGCTTTTTTTGTAAGTGCCACGGAGTGGATGCTTAAATACATCTTTAACGTGAAACTGCACAATAAAACCGAAGTATTTACAAAAATAGACCTCGAGCATTTTGTGCAGCAAAATAAACTGCACGATACTGAAGAAAACACTGAGAAAAACAACGAGCTGTTTGAAAATGTACTGTCATTATCAGAAATAAAAATAAGGGAATGCCTTATACCACGAAAGGAGGTTGAGTCTATAGATATTCAATCTACCATACATGAAGTAAAGAGTAAATTTATTGAAACCAAGCTGAGTAAGCTTGTGGTTTACGATGAAAATATTGATAATATTCAAGGCTATATTCATCAGCTCGACCTTTTTAAGAACCCGTCGGATCTGAGATCTATTCTTCTGCCCATTCCCACAATACCAGAAAGCATGAGCGCCACTGACCTGATAAATAAGTTTAGTAAGGAAAGAAAAAGCATTGCATGGGTAGTTGATGAGTTTGGTGGTACCGCTGGCATTGTAACCATGGAAGATCTTTTGGAAGAAATCTTTGGTGATATCAAAGATGAATATGATATAACGGAAGAATTTGTTGATAAACAAATTTCAGCCAATGAGTATTTATTTAGCGGCAGGCTTGAGCTCGATTACCTTGCTGATAAATACGATCTGAAATTCAGAAAAGATGAAGAGTCCGGAACTTTATCAGGTTATATAATCAACCAGTTTGAATCCATTCCAAGGCAGAAAGACAGAATCATTGTGGATGACTACCAGTTCGATGTTTTGAGTGTAAACGAGACTCGTATTGAAACAGTAAAATTGAAAGTACTTCGATAAATTAATAGCGCATATTATATCAACCTATCGTAAAATCAAATTTGACGCTAATCCGAAATTTTTCTAAAATTCTTAAATGATAATTGCAATAAACACCAGGTGTCTCAGTCAAGATCTACCTGGTGAGTGTGGTGATTATTTAAATGAGATCTTAATAAGATTAATAAAATTTAATCCCGAACATACGTTCGTTTTATTTTTGACACACCGGGTTGAAAGAGAATTCAATTTTGCTGCGAACGTGGTAACAGTTGTTGCAGGCCCTAAAAAGATTACTCCGGCAAAATTAATGATCTGGTACAATATAAAAATCCCGCGGCTTTTGAAAAAATACAAAGCTGATGTGTTTTTAAGTCCAGATCTTTGCTCACTTACAACCAAAGTTCCGCAGTGTCTCTTCGTTTATGATCTTTCTTTTTTGCTCTCTCCTTCTTTTGTAAGAAAAAGTCTGCTTTCTTTTTATAAAAAATATACCCCACGGGCTTTGAAAAGAGCTAAGCAGGTAATAGTATCGTCAGAATTTTTCAAAGACGTTATTGCCAGACAGTATAAAATCCCACACAATAAAATCCAGCTCACGTTATCGGGCGTACCCGGAATTTATAAGCCAGTAGCTATAATAGAAAGAGAATTAATAAAAAAGAAATATGCCGGTGGTAATGAGTTTTTCCTTTACACAGGTGAAATTACTTCAAGGAGTAATCTTATGAATTTGCTAAAGGCGTTTTCAGCATTTAAGAAAAGGCAAAAAAGCGGTATGCAATTGTTAATTAGTAGTGAAAAAGACGCACAGTATAGTGAATTTATAACCAGCCTTACATCCTACAAATTTAGAGAAGAGGTGCAACTTTTAACGAATTTACCGAGTGATGAAAATTCAAGAATCATAGCTTCATCATACGCAATGGTATATGTTCCTTATTATGAAAATTTTGGAACATCATTGCTTAAAGCAATGAATTGCGAAGTGCCTGCCATCACTTCTTCAAAAGGCATGATGGCTGAAATATCGGCAGACGCGGCTTTGTATGCCAGCGCTGAAAATTTCAAGGAGATCGCTGTAAAAATGATGTTACTTTTTAAAGATGAAAAGCTGAGAAAAGATTTAATTATAAATGGAAGGAAACAGGTTCAAAAATTCGATTTGGATAATGCTGCCAAAGAGATATGGGATGGGATCAAAAAAGCTTTTGATAATAATAACTGATGATATATTAGGCGAAGGTGAATTATAACAGGTCTATCGGGATATACTCAATAATCTTAATTTCGTAGATATTATGACAAACTCTACAATAACAATCGATGTGCAGCTCGATAAAGATAAAGTGCCACAGCAAATTAACTGGAAGGCAGACGGCAGCAATGCAAATGACCCGCAGAAAGCCAAGGCGATGATGGTGGCCTTTTGGGATGCCGTCGATAAATCTGCTTTGCGTATTGATCTCTGGACGAAAGAAATGATGGTGGATGAGATGGCTGATTTTTATTACCAGGTTTTTATTACAATGGCAGATACTTTCAAAAGAGCCACTAACAATGATGCTTTAGTAAGCGATATAAAATCGTTTGCAAAAGATTTTCATAAGAAATTTATGGATATGGAAAAAGCAAAAAATAAGTGAGCGTTATAAACGATATCGAAGAGGCTGACTGGAATAAATAGAAAGTTGAATCACTTTATAAGAATTTTTATTTAAGAATATTGTTTTGAATTTTTAAATCAATAAAAAATGAATTTAGAAGAAAAAGTAATGGCTGATTTAAAGACAGCGATGCTTGCAAAAGATGAGAAATCTTTAAGATCATTACGTGCTATAAAGGCTGCTATAATTAATATGAAAACATCGGAAGGGTTTAGCGGCGAAATCAAAGACGAAGATGAAATAAAACTTCTTCAAAAATTGGTAAAGCAACGCAAAGATTCGCTCGAGATTTATGAAAAGCAAAACCGGGAAGATCTTGCTTCCAAAGAAAGAGAAGAGATTGAAGTGATCGAAAAATTTTTACCAAAGCAAATGAGTGGCGATGAACTTAAAAGTATTATTGAAAAAATAATAGAAAAAAGCGGCGCATCATCTCCCGCCGATATGGGCAAGGTAATGGGTATGGCTAATAAAGAGCTTGCGGGGAAGGCAGATGGAAAAGCAATAGCGGCAATCGTAAAAGAAATTCTTTCGTCGAAATAATTATGATTTTGTAACGTGCCAATAAGCGCCAAACGATAACATCATTCTTAATGCATCAGCCACTTAATAAGATATGATAATTGATTTTGCCTTTATTATATTTATGATAGTTGCCCTTTTTAAGGGTATCAGTAAAGGTTTTATTGTTGGGGTTTTTTCTTTACTTGCTTTTATCATTGGCCTTGCCGCAGCACTTAAATTTTCGGCCATAGTAGCCTCCTATCTCATGGAGAAGGGAATGGCCTCTACAAAATGGTTGCCCCTACTTTCATTTTTTTTAGTATTTATCGGAGTGATTTTGATCGTAAGTTTAGGAGCAAGGGTCATAAAGAAAACCATTCAGTTTGCGATGCTTGGTTGGCTCGATAGTTTACTGGGAATATTTTTATACATGATAATTTATATCATAATATTGAGCGTGGTTTTATTCTTTGCGGAAAAAATGTTTCTGTTGAAGCCGCATGTATTGGCAGATTCTTATACTTATAAATTTATAGCGCCATGGGGGCCTAAGGTTATCAATAATCTCGGAAACATTATCCCCCTCTTTAAAGATATGTTCATGCAGCTAACAGATTTTTTTGATAGCCTGGCGAAAAAACCAATATAGGGACGGCATCCTGTTCAAATATTATTTAGTCATTTGCATAGAAACATTTATTTTAGCGTTAATTAGCCGCAGTAAATAACACCAAAAGCCGGAGTGCAAAAATGGAATATCAAATTCAACAGGAAGCAAAGTTTAGATTCATAGAAGTGGGTAAGGGAGAGCCACTTCTGTTGCTGCATGGGCTGTTTGGTGCATTAAGTAATTTCGAGCATCTTATTGAGCACTTTAGGAAGACAAATAAAGTAATTGTGCCAATGCTTCCTCTTTTTGAACTTGACCTTCTTCATACTTCTGTAGGCGGTTTGCAAAAATTTGTACATAAGTTTATAGAAAGCCGCGATTATAAAGAGATTCATTTACTTGGTAATTCGCTTGGAGGCCATGTTGCGCTGGTATATATTCTTAAGCATCCTGAAAGAATAAAGTCTCTTATTCTTACCGGGAGTTCCGGGCTATTTGAAAACGGAATGGGTGACAGTTACCCCAAGCGTGGAGATAAAGAATACATTCGTAAAAAAACACAGCTTACTTTTTACGACCCGGCTATGGCAACAGAAGAACTGGTGAACGAGTGTTTTGAGATCACCAATAACAGGATAAAAGTTATTAAGATAATAGCATTGGCCAAATCTGCCATAAGAAATAACCTCGGTGAAGAACTAAACCAAATCAAACAGCCTACCTGTCTTATATGGGGGAACAATGATACTATTACGCCTCCTTTCGTGGCACGGGAATTTAATAAATTAATTCCCAATAGTGAACTTCATTTTATTGATAAATGCGGCCATGCTCCAATGATGGAAGTACCGGGCGAATTTAACAGGATATTAAGCGGATTTATCTCAAAATTAAGTGTATCCGCTGCAACAGTTCTATAGTTTTTTTGGTCTTTATAGCAGGGTTTCTAATTTTCTCACGTTTTAATTTGAACTGCTATCATGTTGGCATACGAACTTACAAATAATATTATTCCGCAATTAAAACTTTCTGATACAGTATCAAAGGCTTTGCAGTTGATGAGTGATTTCAAAATAACCCACCTACCTGTCGTATCCGAAGATGTTTTTTTAGGATTAATAAGTGAAGATGATCTGCTCGATCAGGAAAACAAAAAATCCCAAATCGAACACTTTCAAAATGATTTTATTCCTGCAGCCATAAATTCAAATAAACATTTTTTACAGGCAGTAACAATAAGTAACCTCTATCAAACTAATGTAATTCCCGTAGTTAATGAAGAAAATGCATTGATGGGAACAATTTCAAGCCAGGCGTTACTCGCCGCATTAGGTGACTTTTCTGGCGTAAATGAACCCGGCGCCACTATTGAAATACAAATGGAGCGCACAAAATTCAACCTGTCTGAGTTAAACCGCATTGTAGAAAGTGATGGTGGAACAATCCTTCATTTAAATATCAACACTCTACCGGAAACTTTGCTATTAAAGATTACAATTAGCATAAATAAAAGAGAAATATCAACCCTTATTGCCGCGTTTGAGCGATATGACTATTCCATCACCTGGTACTCAGGGGAACAACTCTTTGAAAATGATATTGACAGCAACTATCGCCATTTAATGAACTACCTGGATATTTAATGTCCAACAATTCTTTCGTCTTCACGTGGATTATTTTTCTAACTATTCATTTAGTAAAGTAAAAGATAAATGTATGCCCTGCATTGGCAGAAATTTTATTGCCATTTTAATTTTATGCCTGATCAGTTGTCAGGGTTATTCACAAGGCTTACCTATTCAGTATAAAGAATTCCACAAAAATGAAACAAGTGATTCAACGGGAAAACTGAGGCTTGGAAAGATAATCATCACTGGTAATAAAAAAACGAAGTCCTATATAATCCTGCGGGAAATGCAGGTCGAGCCCGGAGATTCGGTAACAATTTCTCAAATACCCGTTGCGATGGAAACGGCGCGAAGTTTTATTTACAATACTACATTGTTCGTAGATGTGCGTGTGTCCCCGGTTAATGTTAGCGCTAACGATTTTGACATTGCGGTAGATGTGGTAGAAAGGTGGTATATTTTTCCAATTCCTGTGTTTCAACTAGCGGACAGATCATACAACGAATGGATAGAAAAATATAATGCAAGCCTGGCCCGGGTAAGTTATGGAATCCGTTTTTACCATAAGAATGCAAGTGGAAGAAATGACCAATTTGCAATTACATTTATAGATGGTTTTACAAGAAATATTTCGTTCAATTATAAAGCGCCATATTCAAATCCTTCATTAAGCGAGGGTGTTTCTGTAGAAGGAGGCTTTTCGCAAACGCGGGGAATCCCCTTTACTACCGATAAAAAAAACAACATTCTTTATTTTAAGAAAGATGATTTTGTAAAAAATGAATGGTTTGCCAGGGCAGCATATATTTCCCGTAAAGGTCTTAAAAAAAGAGAAACTTTTACAGCAGGTTTTCGCCACATAAAAGTTGAAGATTCCATAATTTCATTACAGTATAACCCCGGATTTTTTAATAGTGATAAAGCAGTTCATAATTTTCCGGAATTAGAATATAAACTTGAGCTTATCGATGTTAATAATATACTTTATCCGCTTAGTGGCTATACCGCAACCTTTATTATTAACAAGCGGGGATTAAATTTTAAAGATAAGATCAATAGCATTAGCCTGCGAGCCGGATGCAACTTATATCAAACTTACCCTCATAAATGGTATTCCAGTTTCAGATTTTCAGGCGAGATAAAACTGCCCTTCGATCAGCCTTATTATAACCGAAGAGCATTGGGTTATAAAGATGATTATTTGCGGGGCGATGAATATTTTGTTATTGATGGAGTAGCCAGTGCACTCGCAAAATTCGATCTGAAAAAGGAAGTGCTTAAAGTGTATATCCCAACTTTTTTAAAATCAAAAACATACAGTAGACTTCCCTTTACGCTGTATGCGAAAACCTTTGCAGACCTCGGTTATGCTTACATACAGCACGAATTTGATACGATGTTAAATAACAGGCTATTATACTCCGGGGGATTTGGAATTGACATTCTCACACTATACGATCTTAAATTAAGCATAGAGTATAGTTTCAATCAATTAGGCCAAAAGGGTTTATTTTTACATAATTAGACCGGCCATTTGAGGTGGTTTCAAAAGGGTGTCAATTAGGAATTTATGCGTATAGCTATTTACAGCCGAGGAATAGAATCAGAGCAGTTGGAAGGTTTAAAATTATTATTGATAGAGCTCTCCCGTTACAAAATAGAACCCGTTGTGTACCAGGATTTTTTTAACCAGTTTTATTCTTCAATCAATATTCCTGACAAGTATTCAACCTTCAATAGTCCAGATGATCTGGAAGACATTGATTTTATTATAAGCCTTGGCGGAGATGGTACCTTATTGGACGCTGTAACATTTGTAGGCGACAAAGGCATACCTGTATTAGGAATCAACTACGGCAGACTGGGCTTCCTGGCAAGTATCGGTAAACATGAGCTTAATACAGCCGTAAAGGCGCTTGTACAACGCACCTTTATGCCCGACAAGAGAACACTGTTACACCTGGACGCTAACATGCCTTTGTTCAATGGGGTCGCTTACGCATTGAATGAATTTACAATCCATAAAAAGGATACTTCACCAATGATTAAAATTCACACTTACCTGAATGGTGAATTTTTAAATACGTATTGGGCAGATGGTTTAATAGTTTCTACCCCCACCGGTTCTACCGGTTATTCCCTGAGTTGCGGTGGCCCCGTAGTATTCCCTGATTCTGCGAGTTTTGTCATTACGCCTGTTTCACCTCATAATTTAAATATTCGCCCTTTGGTTGTTCCAGATAATACAATAATATCTTTTGAAGTCGAGGGAAGAACAGATGGGTTTTTATGCACACTTGATAGCCGCAGAGAAATTGTTACAAAAGAGGTGCTCCTTGCAATACGCAAAGAAACCTTCAATATAAATCTTGTAAGGCTCAATGAAAATAATTTTCTGCAAACGCTCCGGAATAAACTTTCATGGGGATTAGACGCAAGAAATTAATATTTTTAGCGATGAATACCAATCAGGATAAGTAAGAGTTTTTCATTTTTGAAATAATATCCAATAAATCATTGGATATTGACGGTACATATTTTTGATTAAAAATTTAAATATAAAGTTTTAACTTTCTTGAATAATTAAAACTACGTTTCTTCGTTATTCTAACATTGTTTTATTTTGTACCCTATATGAAAAGAATTTCTGTTATCCTTGTTATTGCAATTGCGTTACATTTCAACGCCAGCGCCCAATATGAATATGTTCAGGAAGGAGAGGTGGGAGTTACTGGTGGAGTAGCGCATTATTTTGGCGATCTAAATAACAGAGCTGCGTTTAACCGGCCAAAGATTGCGCTGGGCATCTTTGTAAGAAAGCAATTTGGGAATTATACTGCTCTTCGTATCTCAGCCCACTTCGCCCAACTTGGGTATAGTGATCAATACAGTCAAAATGACTACCAGCGTACAAGGAATTTAAGTTTCAATACTAATATTTTTGAATTTGCAGTAAGGGGCGATTTTAATTTCTTTAAATTCATTCCAACAGATCCGGATCACGCTTTTACGCCTTATGCAACTTTGGGTGTAGGTGTTTTTAGCTATGATCCTTATGCATTTTACAATGGTGAAAAATATTACTTACGACCTTTAAACACTGAAGGTGAAACTTTTTACCAGGGACGAAAGGCTTATGGCTCTATGGCGGTTTGTATCCCAATAGGTTTTGGGGTAAAATATGCCGCATCGGATAGAATCAACATCTCTTTTGAAATTGCACACCGGTTCACTACTACAGACTATATTGATGATGTAAGTAAAACTTATGTAGGCATAGATAAATTTCCGTCACAAAATCCGCCATCTATTGCCACAATATTACAGGATAGGTCGTATGAGTTCGGCACGCCAATCGGCGTTGAAGGACGTCAAAGGGGTTTCAGCAAACAAAAAGATCAATTCGCAATTGCGGAAGTTGGCATATCATTTAATATTATTTCATACCGCTGCCCGCAGGCCAATTAAAAAATTCTTCTATCAATTTCGCTGTGAATGTCTAATCTTAGGATTGATTTTTCGCGTACCACCTTGTTAAGTTTCTTAACTGTTATTTCCTGCGAAGTGTCACTACTTACTTGAATAATTCTTAATCTATTATTTTATACTTCTGATTTCAGTACTTTTGCACCCCGCGACTATAATCGAAAAACCTTTTTAAGCTTTTTTTTGTAACAAATAATGAGTCTAAAAAAGAATATTAATTTAGATAAGTTACCAAGGCATATTGCCATAATAATGGACGGTAATGGAAGGTGGGCCAAGGAAAAAGGAGAAGACAGGTTATTTGGACACTTTAGTGGAGTCGAAAGTGTAAGAAATATAGTAGAGGGCTGTGCTGAACTCGGCGTTAAATATCTCACCCTTTATGCATTTAGTACTGAGAATTGGGATCGCCCAATAGATGAGGTTACCGGATTGATGGAGCTACTGGTGCAAACTATAAGGAACGAGACGGATACTTTAAATAAGAATAATATTAGATTATTTGTGATAGGAAATACTGAATTATTGCCTGATTCGGCTAACAATGAATTGAATGAAGCTTGCGAGGAAACGAAATCCAATACCGGAATGAACCTGGTAATGGCGCTAAGCTATAGCAGTCGTTGGGAAATAGTGAATGCGGTAAAGCAGATTGCAGTTGAGGTAAAAAGCGGGACATTAAATCCCGAAGAAATTGGTAATGAAACTTTTGAAAAGCATTTGTGTACTGCTGCTTTCCCAGACCCCGAACTTATGATAAGAACTAGTGGGGAATACAGGATAAGTAATTTCTTATTATACCAGCTTGCCTATTCTGAACTATATTTCACAGACACGCTGTGGCCGGATTTCAGAAAAGAGAATTTATATGAGGCCATTATTGATTACCAGAATCGGGAAAGACGGTTTGGTAAAACAAGCGAACAACTTTAAAAGCCATCTGTATCAATACGCCTAATATTCCCTACTCATCAGCAATTCCACAGGGTTGATTTAACAAATACTTTTAATAATTGAATTTAACTTGCCGCCTTATAAAAATCGATTTAATGCATCATATCTACAAGATTTTATTCTTAGTAGTAGTAGCTGTTTCTGCCAAAACTAATACTTCTGCCCAGGTTCTTACAGACACAAGTCGTGTTTTGGACAATAAACAAGATGCTGGTATGGCCTCTGATACTTCGGCCTCTCAAAACCAGCCATTAAATCTCCGGGATACCACACCCGTTTCTTCGGTAAATGTTGAGTTGGAAAATATCTTTAATGCAAAAGCCCCTACTGAATACATTATTTCTGATATAAAAATAACCGGTACACAATCATTTGACCCAAACCTGATTACTTCAATAAGTGGCCTGGCAGTTGGCGATAAAGTAATGATTCCTGGAGGAGACAACTTTTCCAAGGCAATTAATAACTTGTGGAAGCAAGGGCTCATAGCTGATGCTGAAGTTTATTTTACAGGCCTTTCCGGTAAAAATTTATCAATTGAAATACATATAACTGACAGGCCTACGCTAACCTCTTTTAAATTCAAAGGTATTAGTAAGAGCGAAGCAGATGAGATCACAACCAAAATCGGTCTCTCAAAAGGGCACCAAACAAGAGTTACAGAAAGCTTAAAAAAATCATCTTCCGCAGTTATTAAGAAATTCTATGTAGATAAAGGCTTTAGAAACGTGGACGTTGAAGTGCAGGAATCAAAAGACAGTAAAGCAACAAATGGTGTGAATATTGTTTTTATTGTAAGCAAAAATGGTAAAGTAAGGGTCAATGACATTTATTTTGCGGGTAATGAAGCGGTTCCCGATCTCAAATTGAAGAAGCAGATGAAGGGAACTAAAGAGAAAAGCAGGTTTACTTTATTTCCATCTGATCGCGGGAACGTGTTCGATTCACTTAAAAGTAATAAACTAACCTTCACCGAATATTTACAAACAAACGGCTACCTGATTCCTTCAAGAACAAAAGAATTACTTGATCCTTATGTGCGCTTTAAGTTTTTAAGTTCCGCAAAATTTAACGACAAAAAATACCTTGAAGACAAACAGAAAATTTTAGATTACTACAATTCTTTGGGCTTCAGGGATGCAGCAATTGCAAACGATACTACGTATAACGATGATGGAAACCTCGATGTAGCCATAAAAGTGAATGAAGGACACCATTATTACTTTGGTAATATTACCTGGAAAGGAAATACAAAATATTCCGATTCCATCCTGAATATTTTACTTGGGATTAAAAAGGGAGATAGTTACAATGCAGAAACCCTTAATAAGAAATTGGGTAAGCAGCCATCACCCGAGGGCGGGGACATAAGCAGCCTTTACCAGGATGATGGTTACTTGTTTTTCCAGATTGATCCCGTTGAAACTGCAGTGTATAACGATACTATCGATCACGAGATTCGTATTAGAGAGGGGCCACAGGCAACTATTGGCAAGGTTGAAATTACAGGCAACGACAAAACGAAAGACTATGTTATACGCCGTGAACTGCGTACAGTTCCGGGCGAGAAATTTAGCCGGGCGGATATTATCAGAACACAACGCGAACTATCTCAATTGGGTTATTTTGATCCGGAGAAAATAAATCCGGGGATTGTACCCAATGTTGATAATGGAACAGTAGATATTACATGGGGATTACAGGAGAAATCATCTGATCAGCTAGAGCTTTCCGCTGGCTTTGGGGGAGGAATTGGTTTAACGGGAACACTTGGTGTAACTTTTAATAATTTTTCCATCTATAATATTTTCAATAAGAAGGCATGGCAACCCCTGCCCAGTGGTGATGGACAAAAGTTAAGCTTGAGGGCCCAAAGTAATGGTAAGCAATTCCGTTCTTACAACTTCTCGTTTACTGAGCCATGGCTTGGAGGAAAAAAGAGAAACTCGTTTACCATAAGCTACTATGATACAAAGTATGCGAATGCCTACAATCCTTACGGGTACTATGATCGTTCTTATGCGGATTCTTCATTCATAAGAACAACAGGTTTTAGTGTATCATTAGGTAAGCAGTTGAAATGGCCCGATGACTTTTTCGCATTGATTTATCAACTGAATTTTCAACAGTATAATTTAAAAAATTACAACATTTTCCCCGGACTTACCAACGGTATTTCAAACAATATTAGTTTTAAAATAACACTTGCCCGAAACTCAGCCGGGCCTAATCCAATCTTTCCTACAAGTGGGTCCAATTTTGTATTAAGTACGCAATTGACGCCTCCATATTCACTATTCCATGGACCAGGTTACCAGCAACACCAAGGGGAGCAATACAAATTTGTTGAGTTTCACAAAGAACGCTTTACAGCGGAATGGTATGTGCCGATTGGACAAGGGCGTGGCCCCGATAAAAACAAGCAATTTATATTTAAGGCTGCAGCCAAATATGGATTTCTTGGCAGGTATTCTGATAAAACAATTACGTCTCCATTCGAGCGATTCCAGCTTGGCGATGCAGGCTTAAGTAATAACTATGGATTACTAGGGTATGATATTATAGCGCATAGGGGATATCCTGTTTACGACAATTCCGATCCCAAGATAAATCCTGATCAAAGTAGTGCAAAAGAATTTTTTACGATTTTTAATAAATATACACTTGAGCTAAGATATCCGTTCAGCACTAGCGCCAGCAGTACAATATATGGGCTTACTTTTTTTGAGGCTGCTAACGGATGGTATAGTTTCAAGGATTATAATCCCTTTAAATTACGCAGATCGGTCGGCGTAGGTATGCGTTTTTTCCTTCCTATGTTCGGCCTTCTTGGCTTCGATTATGGTATAGGGCTAGACAGGATAAATTCTACTACAGGGCTTAAGGGAGCAGCTAAATTTACATTTATGCTTGGACAGGAGCCCGAATAAAGATTTATTAAAAAATTAGCAGTATGAAAAATTTTTCAATTTTCTTGGTGTTCTTCTTATTATTGGCAGTGAGTTCATTTGCACAGCGATATGCAGTTATTGATTCAAAATATATTCTTGAAAAAATTCCTGAATATAAGGCTTCACAGGAAAAGCTTGACCAATTCAGCCAGCAATGGCAGCAGGAAATTGACCAAAAATCTGCTGAGCTCGATAAAATGTATAAAGAGTATGATGCTGAACAGGTAATGCTAAGCGATGAACTTAAGAAGAAAAGGGAAGATGAATTATTTAATAAAGATAAAGAACTGAGAGACCTCCAAAAGAAGAGATTTGGATATGAAGGAGACATATTTAAAAAAAGGGAAGAACTTATAAAACCAATACAGGATAGAGTTTACAATGCCGTTCAAAAATTAGCCGTTTCAAAATTATATGATTTTATTTTGGATAAAAGTGAAGGAATTACCGTTATATTTGCCGACCCAAAACTTGACAAGAGCGATGACGTGCTGAAAGAACTGGGTGTTAAATAAATGCGAAAGCACTAAAGACGGTGCAGCCTAAAACATAATTTTTAATACTTTATACAAACAAATCTTAAAAAAAAAAATGAAAAAGTTCGTTACATTAATTTTAATTTCTACAGGAATTTTTGGATTCTCAAATACCAGCAGTGCTCAAAAAATCGGCTACATAAGTGCCGATGAGGTTATACAACTTATGCCGGAAGCTGCTGAAGTGCAAACCAAACTTGACGAATATCAAAAATCGCTATATCAAAATGCACACGATCAGCAAACTGCTTTGAATGAAGCTGTTCAAAAGTTTTATAAGGATTCCTCAGGTATGAGTGCAAGCCTAAAAGAAGTGAAAAGAACAGAACTGCAAAAGCAAGTTCAGGATTTGAGCGGCGCAGACCAAAAAATTCAAAACCAATTTGAGCAAAAAAGGCAAGAGCTTTCATTACCAATACAGAAGAAGCTCCAGACTGCCATAGAAGACGTTGCTAAAGAGAATGGCTACACTTATGTATTGCCAAGGGAGGCGCTTATAATTATGCCACCTTCAAGCGATATTGGCCCTCTTGTGAGAAAGAAATTGGGTTTAAAAGAGCCGGCAGCTTCGACTACTACAGCGCCTAAAAAATAATTTTTAAATTAAATAAACTTTTCAAGCCATTCTCTAAACGGGATGGCTTGTTTATTTTTGACAAATGATAAAGACAACTCCCATCGGGGTTTTTGATTCGGGATATGGAGGACTTACGGTTTTAAAAGAGATTGTAAAAGAGTTGCCTGCTTATGATTACATTTATTTGGGAGACAATGCAAGAGCTCCGTACGGTCCGCGGTCGTTCGAGACTGTATATGAATATACATTGCAGTGTGTAAAATGGTTATTTCAACAAGGTTGCCCGCTAATAATTCTTGCCTGTAACACTGCATCAGCAAAGGCCTTAAGAACTATCCAGCAAAATGATCTTTCAAAGATCGATAGTGAGAAAAGAGTATTGGGTGTAATAAGGCCTACCGTTGAGATTGTCGGAAATTTTACCGCTTCCAGGCAAATCGGCATATTGGGAACTAATGGAACCGTGCAATCTCAGTCTTACCCCATTGAAATTGAAAAGTTTTTCCCGGATATAAAAGTTTATCAGCATGCCTGCCCTCTATGGGTTCCACTGGTTGAAAATAATGAGTATGCATCAGATGGAGCCGATTATTTCATAAAAAAGGATTTAGAATTGCTTTTAAATAATTCCGATCAAATAGATACTATTTTACTTGGGTGTACTCATTATCCTTTGCTTTTAAAAAAAATTGAAAAGTTTTTGCCGAAGCAGGTAAAAATAATTTCCCAGGGCGATATAGTGGCAAAAAGTCTTTCCAATTATTTAATGAGGCACAAAGATCTTGAAGCAAGATGCAGTAAAAACGGTCAGCTAAAGTTTTTCACGACTGATTCGCCTGCTGATTTTGACAGGCATTCTGAGATTTTTTTTGGTAAAAAGGTGAGTTCACAACATACTGATTTATCTGCCTGCTAAGTCTGCTAAAATAATTTTAGCCGAAAGCAAGGACAAAACCAATGTGGTATTCATTTTATCTTCGATATGTGCACCTAAATAAATAAAATCAAGTTCCAAAATTTAAAATTCTTTTCTTACTTTTGCTGCCCTTTCACAAGCAGTGGGGATGGTGCCCGACTGAAAAGAGACAAAATTTTTTGATAAAAGGAAAAATAAAACAAAATGCCAGGAAAAAAACGCACATATCAACCGCATAAGCGCAGACGCAAAAGTGTGCATGGATTCAGAGAGCGTATGTCAACTGCCAATGGCCGTAAAGTATTGGCAAGCCGCAGAAGAAAAGGGCGTCATAAGCTATCAGTTTCTGATGAGCACGGAAGTAAAAAATAGATTCCAATCAAATAATAATATCAATAGCCTCTTAATGGGGCTATTTTTTTTAATTTTAAATGATCACTTCACCATTAATTTTTTATTATTCACCAGAGATTTACATTTACCGCAGTTGAGAGACTCAAAAGCCTTAAGCTTATCGGGCAAATATTTAAAGAGGGAAAATCGTTTTCACATTTTCCCTTCAGGGTGATATATATTTATCCTAAAGAGAATAGCTCTTACCTGCAGGCTACATTTTCCGTATCCAGTAAAAATTTCAAAAAGGCGGTAGAGAGAAACCGGATAAAAAGACTAATGAGAGAGGCTTACAGGCTGCAAAAAAATGCTTTAAAGACAAAGATGGAGCGAAGTCAAACTTATCTTGCCGTATTCATAATATATACTGGAAATGAACTTCCCGTCTTTGAAAAGATACTTGAGAAAATGGAATACCTGCTTGAACGCCTCGAAAAAGCAGTACCAGGCAACCAGGAAAATTGAATAGCTACAAAAATAAATCAGTGTAAAGCTTGCCGCCTGGCGTCACTGCATATTTATCCAGATCGGTAATTCCCTCTAACGACAGGACATCTTCGTCAATAAAACAATTACCGGTACATTCAACGGAAGGCTTTTTTAGAATATAATACGCTGCGTCTGCTATTATATCAGGTGTGCGACTCATATTTATAAGTGTTTCCCCACCCAATAAATTTCTAACTGCCGCAGTTGCAATGGTTGTTTTTGGCCATAATGCATTAGCAGCAATTTTATATTCTTTAAGTTCACCTGATAATCCCAATGCAATCATTGTCATATTATACTTACTCATCGTGTAAGCGAGATGGTTGGCAAGCCATTTTATATCGAAATTCAGTGGAGGTGAGAGATTAAGAATATGGGGGTTATTACCATTTTTCAAATATGGAATACATGCCTTGCTCACAAAGAATGTTCCCTTGACGTTTATGTCATGCATCAGCCCAAAAGCTTTGCTTTCTGTTTGTTCTGTTTTGGATAAGGAAATCGCGGAAGCATTATTTATCAGGATATCGATCCCTCCAAAAGTTGCCACTGCCATCTCTACCGCTTTTTGGATTTGTTCCTCAAAGCGTATATCACATTGTATGGGTAATGCCTTCCCTCCTGCTTTTTCTACATCTTCCGCTGCACTGTAAATAGTTCCTCCGAGCCTGGGGTTTTCTTCGATTGATTTTGCCGCTATGATAATATTTGCTCCGTCGCCGGCAAGTTTTAAGGCAATAGCCTTACCAATCCCGCGGGATGCCCCGGTAATAAATATTGTTTTGTTTTTAAAATTCATAAGCAGGTTTATATTGAAAATACTAAGACTATCGGAATAATATTACAAAACAAAAATGAAACTGTTTGAAAACATTAATGTATAGCGACAATTAGTGCGGAAAAATAGAAGAGTGATTTTTATTTTACGACAGCTACTTCTTTTACACTGCCAGTGCGTTTTAATGCTCCCCAGCCCTGAAGTTCACCTTTTATTGCTTTATTAAAAGACTTAATAAGGATATAATACATTAATTGTCGATATACCAATCTTTGCGGTATCATCCACAAAAGCTTCACATAATTTTCTTTTTCATAAGCGAAAGCAAGCGCCGCGCCTGCAATGTCGATGAAGCTGAAAATGATGTAATAAATAATAATATGCGGGATACTTGCGACAACTATTCCAAAGGATGCAGCAAGAAGGCTAATCACTAAAATGATATCCGCAAGCGGTGCAAGAATAGGGAGAATCATTTGATATATTAAAATATTAGGCATAGCCACCATGCCAAAATTTTTAAATCTTGGATTAAAAACCGTATCACGATGTTTCCAGAAACACTGCATTACCCCAAAACTCCATCTAAAGCGTTGCTTTAAAAACTGCCTGAAAGTCTCGGGTGCTTCAGTGTACGAAATGGCAGATGTACAGTTTCGTATTTCGTAGCCATTTCTATGAAGACGCATAGTGAGGTCACAATCTTCTGCAAGTGTATCGGTTGTAAAACCACCAGAGATCAATATTGCATCTTTTTTGAAAGCACCAATGGCACCCGGTATTACGGTTATACAATTTAAAAGATCAAATGCCCTCCGATCAAAATTTTGTGATGTGATGTATTCAATACTCTGCCACCGGGTTATCATATTTACCTGGTTGCCCACTTTTACGTTTCCTGCAACGGCCGCAACGTTTTCACTGTCAAATTTTTTCATCAGTTCTGTAACTGCATCAGTTTTAAGCTGTGTATCTGCATCTATACAAACAACAAAATCCGCAATTGATTTCTGAATTCCGAAATTTAAGGCTGAAGCTTTGCCACCATTTGATTTCGTGTGAACCTGTACCTTATTATTTATGCTGAAATGCCCCAACACTTTTGAAAATGTTTCATCCTTGCTTCCATCATCTACAAAAATGATTTCAAGTTGAGGGTAATCTTGTGCGAGAAGGCTGTTTATTGTACGGATGGCATTTACTTGCTCGTTGTATGCAGGAACTATTATACTCACGAGTGGCCATTTAGTTTTATCAGAAGCCAGTAAAGCAGTATGCTCAGTAGTTGGCCCCTCCTCTTTACTCTTTTGAATACTTGCTAACACGGCCATAAGAAAGATACGGCCAACTGACAATAAGATTCCAATAATGAAAAGTGAAAACAAAAAATGACCGCTCCAGTAGCCTGCTTCTGCGAGAAAGAAATTAAATTTTCTGGTCCATCTATCTCGTGAGGATGCTACCCGGGGCATTACCTCATCTTTGGTTTTACCCATAAGATCCGCAACAGTGGTAAAGACATAACCTTGTTTTTTAAAATAATCAATAATCCTTGGAAGTGCCTCTACTGTTGCTTCACGGGTTTCTCCACCGGCGTCGTGCAGCAAAATAATACTTGCATTTCCCTCCTTGACTTGCTTCACTATTCTATCAAAAATGCTGTCTGCAATTATACCTGGCGCCCAATCGTTTGGATCTATGCTTTCATTTATAGTTAAATAATTCTCGCTTCTGCTTCTTTCAATTGGGGCAAGTTCTTCGAATGTCTGTGGCTGTGAGTCTGCATTATATGGTGCCCGGAATAATATCGTAGAATGACCTGTGATACTTTCAATAAGCAAACGTGTAAGTTTCATCTCAAGCGCAGCCCTCTGCATACTCATGTCTGCAATATTATGGTGTGTAAAAGTGTGGTTTCCGATCTCAAAACCATCTTTATAAATTCTTTGAAGGATCGGGATATTTTGTTCTGCATTAATGCCAACTACAAAAAAAGTTGCCGGGACTTTTTCGCGTTCAAGTATATCCAATATTTCAGGTGTGAATTCCCCGCTTGGTCCATCATCAAACGTGAGAATAAGCTTATGCCCTTTTCCTTCAGTAGTATCTTCCGCAAATTTTCTTATTACATATCCTGAGGGAAGCTGAATGTAATTCTGTTCGGCAATCAATTGTTCTGTATTGTCGATTTCAAGACTAATCTTGCCGGGCTGCGGGGAATATATAATATCGAGCACCTCCCCTTCACCTTCAAAACCCACGTTATTTAAGATAACGGGGATGGTTGAAAGAGAATCAAAATTAAACGGTTGTTTTAAAAGAGCGGCATTGCTAAGCTTACGATTATAATATTTCCACATTCTTTGGTCTTCACTGCCAAGCCTCCACAATGCAGTACCCGCCATCGGAAAGTCATCACTAAACCTCAGGATATTAAAGGTAGTGGCCGCATCAGTAAACCATACTTCATGTGGGATTTTATCAATACTGCCTGTGGAATCTATTTCTTCAGACACATAATTAAAATGGAGATTGTAAGAGTCATTATCGTAAGCGATTTTCGCGTCGAGAGCCTTTGCTTTATTTATAGCATCATTATAAGTATAAGTCGTATCGTATTTTTTATTAGCCCAATCATACCCAAAGCCTCCTATTCCCAGGATAATTTTTGAAGGATCAATTCTTTTTGCTGCCCATGCTGAAGCATCTTCAATCCATTTTTGTGAACTGATAGGCCCCGATCCCGTAGAATTATTATGCTCATCGTAAGCCATTAATATTATGTAATCATTGTAGTCCGATAATTTCGAATAGTCGTAATCGTTGTTCTTTGGTTCCACATCTATAGATACCAGCATATTCCTTGCATGAAGCGCCTCATACAGTTTTTTCTGAAATAGAGTAAGAGGTTCGTTTGAGGATTCTATCAGTTCTTCAAAATCGACATTAATTCCGGCCAACTGGTAGTAAAATAGCGTGTCAACTATTTGTTTAATAAAGCTATTTTCCAAAAGAGAATCACTAAAAATTTTATGAAGCAGCTTACCGTCAAAACCTGTTTGTACATTTTTAAAATTTGAAACCATCGGCATTATGCGCAATTGTTTTTGCTTCATTAATGCCAGGCCCGCGCTATCGATCCTGGTTTGGAGGTGAAAGGTAGCTGTGTCAATAAAAAACCATTCCGGGAAAATTGTATTAAGTTTATCGGCATTTTTTTCAAGGTCAGGATAAGAAGTATTTCCTGTCCAGGGTGTATAAAATGCGGCCCTTATAACCGAAAGAGAATTTGCTCTTGAAGCGGTTTTATTTTTTATTTTTCGCAATGAATCCGTTTTTTCCTTCTTTAGAAGAAAATCCTTAAATCCTTTATATCTTATGTTCTGGGTGTTTTTTAAAGTAAGAGGGTTGGTAGGGTCTATTGAGGTTTCATATTCTTTTGCCTTCGATTCCATGTTTGGCAGGTTGGGTAATGAACCACTATACAGAGCGATTGCCAGTACAACAAAAAAGAAAATTGCTATTATGGCCAACACCCTGGTAGTCCATTTTACACTTTTCCACCTGGTTGACTTGTTGGTCTGAAAAATTTGGGGAATATTATTATCCATATTACCTCTTACAGCTTCGATAAAAACAATTTGGTTTGTAAAGCCATAAATTTATTATGCAAAGGTAATTTGAAGATGTGTGATAATAAACGTTAAAGATTATCAACGCTTGTTTAATCTTAGGAGCGCTAAATTGACAACATCGGAAGAGAACTTAGGTATTTGGCCCAATAGATATTTTTTTGCAGAACATTTCCAACTATTCCATATAGTAATCTCAATTCTTTTTTAAAAAATCATCATGTAAAAAAGAAAGGCCCCTGTAGAAACAGGGGCCGTTTACCAAAACTAACTGCTTATGAGAAAATTGACTTTTAAACTTTAATACTATTTAATGTTTCAAATCACATGCCAAAATTAAACTGATTTCTGTTAAGAAATACATAATAGGAGGTTGTTAATATGATTTTATAGAATCTAATGACAGAAAACTGACCATAAAAGGAGTAAATAAAAAAAATCTATTGCTGAGTGAGTTTTTCGGAGTTTTCAGCAAACTGAAGTGCGTCAATAAATTCCTGTAATTCCCCATTTAAAACATCATCAAGGTTATATACAGTCAAGCCAATCCGGTGGTCTGTGACTCTTCCCTGGGGGAAGTTATAAGTCCTGATTTTAGCGGAGCGATCCCCTGTACTTACAAGGCTTTTCCGATGACGTGAAATTTCCTCTTCCTGCTTGCGTACTTCTTCTTCGTATAATTTCGTTCTAAGCATTTGCATAGCTTTCTCCCGGTTGCCTAGCTGGCTTCTTTCAGTTTGGCAAATAATTACCAACCCTGTGGGAAGATGTGTAAGCATTACTTTAGTCTCAACCTTATTTACATTTTGCCCGCCTGCACCTCCGCTCCGTGCGGTTTCCATCTTTACATCGCTTTCTTTCACCTCCACATCTACCTCTTCTGCTTCAGGCATTACAGCCACAGTGGCAGCGCTGGTATGCACCCTGCCGCTTCCTTCTGTATCCGGTACACGTTGTACCCGGTGTACGCCACTTTCGAATTTTAAGGTGCCATAAACATCCTCGCCTGTTACCTCAATCTGAACTTCTTTATAGCCGCCCACGGTGCCTTCGTTCTCACTTAACAATGCAGTCTTCCATCCCTTTTCTTCGCAAAATTTTAGATACATTCTCATAAGGTCACCGGCAAAAAGAGAGGCTTCGTCTCCACCCGTACCTGCCCTTATTTCTATTATTGCATTCTTCTCATCCTGTGGGTCTTTTGGAATAAGCATATTTCTTATTTCCTTTTCATAACCTTCTTTTTTTTGTAGCAATTCGGGGTATTCCTCCTTTGCAAGATCACGCATTTCTTCATCATCGGTATTCAGCATCTCTTTATTAAAATCAATATCCTCTAATATTTTAGCATATTGGTTTCTTACATTTACAATCTTCTCCAGGTCGCGGTATTCCTTGCTCAACTGGCGGTATTTTTTATTATCATTAACTATTTCGGGATTCGAAAGCGCTACGCCAAGCTCGTCGAACCTTGCCCTAATTGCTTCCAGCTTGTCTAACATATTTAAACATTTTTTTGAAAAAGATTAGATTGATTTATCCTTGAATAGCCTGAAAAAAACAACGCATATCTTCGCAGGATTGCAAAATTAACTTATTAACTTTTACATGCCTTACCGAAAATTTAGAGCAGATTATTTATTTACCGGAATTGATTTATTGAGCAGTAATTCAGTGCTGGTTACCGATGAAAAGGGAAAAGTTGAAGATATTATAAACGTTGATGACGCAGGTGAAGATGTTGAAACACTTACCGGATTATTGTGCCCTGGCTTTATAAACGCACATTGCCATATTGAACTTTCTCATCTTAAAGATAAAATACCTGAAAATACCGGCCTTACAGAATTCGTTTACGGGGTTGTAACCGAAAGTCATTATCCCGCAGAAGATATTGAAATTGCTATAAAGCTTGCCGTGGAAGAAATGATACAAAACGGAATCGTAGCAGTTGGAGATATATGCAATAATGAATTATCTATTGCTTCTAAGAATGAAGCTCAACTTCGCTTTTATAATTTTATTGAAGTGAGTGGATGGAATCCCTTAATTGCGCAGGAAAGATTTGAGAAGAGTAAGGCTATCTATGATAAATATATTCAAAATAATAAAGAAGCTTCAATGGTTCCCCATGCCCCATATTCAGTTTCTTACCCTTTATGGGAAAAAATTGCCCCATTTTTTTCTCACAAGGTTGTAACTATCCACAACCTTGAGACTGAAGATGAAAACAAGTTCTTCCTGGAAGGAAAGGGCGACTTAATACGAATGTATGAAATGATGAAAATTGATACTTCGTTCTACAATTTTCCCTATACTTCAAGTATTCAATCATATTTAAAAAAAATGGTTAATGCATCATCGGTAATGTTAGTTCACAATACATTCATAAAACAAGATGATCTTGATTACATTTTTAAAGCGAAGCCCGTTTCCCAACTAATATCGTTTTGTTTGTGCCCTAACGCAAATATCTACATAGAAAATACTTTGCCTCCTGTATTGAGGCTTTTAGATAATGGAGTTAATATAGTTGTAGGAACTGACAGCCTTGCATCAAACCATCAACTTGATATTTTGGAAGAATTAAAAACGATTTCAAAAAATTTCCCATCAGTTACGATGAAAATAATGTTGGAATGGGCAACGCTTAATGGAGCAAAGGCATTACAAATGGAAAATATACTTGGTAGCTTCGAAAAAGGTAAACAACCCGGCATAGTACTGATCGAAAATTTAGAAGGCCATAAACTTAAATCTGATTCAAAAGCGAAAAGATTGCTCTAACAATTCTGCATCTATTTTATACTGCATTATTAGTCTGTCACCTAACATATCATAACATTTCGTGTAACACTGGCAGTGTTTTCATTACTCCAAATTCTGAAATGTGAATCACATAATAATTTTCCATTACCGATAAGATTGACTTTCTGATATTTTTATTCAATTTAATCTCGTTGAGTTCCGATGGATGTTGTGCCTTTAGGAGTTCCGAAATGTGACTGCTTATTTCTACACTTACCGGGTAATCCCGCGGTACACTTTTATTACTAAAGTTTCCTTCTCCAGGGTTGAAAATATTCTTTTCTGAAGAATAGTTGTTATGCAATCGAAACCCCAAAAAATAAGCAAGCTGCATGGAGAAGTAAATGGGAAAATTTGCAGCGATTTCATTTGTGCAAGTATCAAGTGCCAAAAAAGCGTCTTCACAAAAGCTAAAAAGATCCGGGTTTGCTTCGGGTTGTTTCAGGCATTTTTGTAAGAGTTCAACCATGTAAAGTGCAACTGCATTTTTGATTATGTCACTTAGAATGCTTCTATAAAGATGCGCCCATTTTAATTCCTTAATTCGTTGTAAATTTTTCAGGTCATTATGATAAACCTGCATTTCAAGAATAGAAGATGATTGAAAAAAATGCGCTTTTGATGTTTTACTTTGTGTGCGTACGCCGTTTACAATGTATGATTGAATTCCAAAGGCTTCCGTAAAAATGCTGGCAATTACTGAAGTTTCGCCATATTTTACAGTGCGCAGTACAATACCCTTTGTTGAATGAATCATAATTTATGAGAAAAAATTCTGTTTCTTTTTTCTCTAAATTACCACCATATTTTCATCAATATGATTTAATGTAAACGATGCTTTTTTGGAGAATTCTATTGTTTAATAAATCTAAGCGTTTCTGACTTTCCTTCCGCATTGGTGCCATAAACCTGGTAAATTCCCGGAGCAAATTTCTTTGTGTTGAGTACTACTTTATTATCTCCCTGTAGTATGTTTACATGTTGCCGGGAAATAACTCTGCCAATCGGATCAGCAATTATCAGCTCAAGGTTATCACTTTTTCCTGAGTTAATTTGTAATACCGGATTTTCATCATTTACAGGATTAGGAGAAAGGGTGATAAATTGGAAGCTTTTATTTTTTGAAAAGAGTAAAGCAATATTGCTGTAAGAATACTTGCCATCAATATCTATTATTTTGAGCCGGTAATAATTTGATCCCGGCAATGGATTTTCATTTATAAAATCAAATGGCTGTGCGCATCTTACCTGGGATGCTTCTATGTAACCAAGCCGGGAAAAATGCATTCCATCGGCGCTATTTTCAATTTCAAATTTTGCGTTTGTCGAGAGGCAATTCACTTTCCATTTGAGTAAATGTTTGTTTCCTGATTGAGAACCGTTGAAATAAAAAAGTGTAATGGGCAATGAATTAGCGGGTAAACTTGAAATATAGAAACCGGAAAAGCCCGTTACCGGCACTGTTACTTCCCACCAATTCGTGGTACTATTCCAGCTCACAATAAATCCGGATGTGGCTGTAGTGAAGTCAACTGCTGAACCTGTATAGTTATCTGGGTTGGTGCCCGTTCCATGAAATTGGCGAAGAACCAGGTTACTGATCCCCACGGCATCTGACGGTCCGGAAGGTAAAGCCTTAAAATTATTTGTAGTGGCCTGCAGGTTGTAGGCGTCAAATTCACTTTGCAAATAGTACAAAGTAATAATCGCTGTTGCATTTGCCGCATTCACTATAGGCTGAATGTCATATTTTCTGGATAAATATAGATCTGGTGTTCCTAATTTGCCAGGCGCACTGAAAATCGTTACGCAGGAATTTATAGAATTAGAAACCGGATTGGCACCTGAAGGTTTTATGCTGGTAATAAGGTTACAATTTCCATCTCTATAAAATGTAGAGCCGGAAGACACCGACTTATTTTGACAAACTTCAACTCCCGGGGCAGTTGCTGCAAGAGTGTATGATGAATTGCTAATGTTCACAGTAACGGTAGTGCTTCCCGATTGTGCATTGGCGATATTCACTGCATTCACCGTATAAGTCGTCGTGGCAGTCGGGTGGGCACTTACGGCGGGGCCTATGTTATTTGTCAGCCCGCTTGCAGGAGACCATGTGTACGTAAATTGATCAGGAATGAAACGATAAGCATCAGGCATGCCCGTCCATGTTTTTACATTATTTCTTCCTGTTACGTTAAAGGCAATAGTCCCTGTTTTGTTTTCTATCCCCTGTGCTTTAACTAAAGTTGTATTCGAACAATCAGAAGTATGAATTTCTATCACGTTTGTTGTTTCATATAAAATTACCTCCACATTGGCTGTGCCTGTGGTACCAAAGAATTTAATATCATTATATCGAACGACGAATTTTCTGTCTGGAGAACTTCCTTCATAAAAATATTCTATTGAAGAAGTAGCAGGAGACCTGAAATCAAGATCCGCGGTAATTGCATGAATTACGTTGTTAGGGGCTGCAGCATTGGGCAGCGTAACGCCCATGCCTGTAGAGGTACTGTTAGCACTCCCAAGTCCGATCCAGCCATTAGTACTTATGTTAATTGAATTATAATCATTCCCGAAATACCGAAAGGTAAAAGGCAAATCAATATTGTCCCATCTTCCGTCATCAAGCGTTCCTATCGTTAGCGTTGTTTGAATAATTCCCCCATATACAAGAAAATTGCTAAGGTATCCTGGCGAAGGAATAGGATCATTCGCAATTGCTGTCACTGTATATGAAACAGGCAGGGCTGAGGCTGAAAGTCTGGTTGAATCGGCAAGGCATATAGTAGAATTAGCTGAGGTGCCTGTAACAGTAAGTTGCGAAAACGAAGGATATAAAATGCAACAAAACCCCGCCATCATTATCAATTGTTTCATGTATAAATAGTATTTCGTTTTGCGTTGGTATGGATGTTTCTGGCAGGTTTTGACATTGATTTTGCTCGTTCTTAGGTTTAGAACCCTGCCAAAAACTCGAAACGAAAAACACGACTTCATATTGTATTCCGCTAGTAATGCGGTGCGGGGAGATTTGCAATAAGATGATGTAGTTAATGAACTACACTGGTATAGAAAATATTTCTGACTATAACAATTTTTCAATTAATAAGTCGTTTTCAGTTGATGCCAATATATGTCAAACCATCAAAATCTATAATTCCGATTTTTATGAAGAAATTCTTAGTCTCAGTTTTACTTGGACTTATATGCCAGGCAAGTATTTTTGGACAAAATAATTCCTCCGGTATTGAATCCCCGTCCGGAGTAAGCACATCAGGTTACAGTGGCACAGGAGCAAATATTGACGTGAAGTTTCACAAAATGTGGCTGCGTGTGAATCCTGATTCGACCTTATACATTAAGGGTTACGTTCAAACGAATTTTCTTACTACTCAAAATAACGTCAATAACATTTCATTCGACCTTAACAGCGCTTTTACGATCGATTCAGTTTATTTCGAGGGGGCTAAATTGCCATCAGGAAATATCATCAGATCTGGAAACATATTTAATATCATTTTGAGCGGAACCTTGCCGATAAACACTTTGGACTCAGTAAAGGTTTTTTATAGAGGAGTCCCTCCCGCCATAGGAAGCGGCTTTCCTGAAGGATTTAGAAAATTTACATTATCAACCGGAAGCTATAACCACGCAGATAATTACATAACGTCAGTTTCAGAATCGTATGAAGACAGGGATTGGTGGCCGTGCAAAGCAGATATGAAAGATAAGATTGACAGTATGGAAATCAATCTGAATGTGCCATGGGCTACGCCGGCGGCAAGAGATACTTTTTGGGGAATTGCAAATGGAATGCTTGTGGATTCAGCCATCTCGGGCAATAGCCGCACCTTCACTTATAAAACGCATTATCCTATAGCATCCTACCTCGTAGGAGTATCTGTTGGAAGATTTAATCACTATTACAGAGGTACTGTAAATATCAGTGGGACTAACGTGCCGGTAGTTTACAATTTACTTGCTGATAAAAAGACGTCGTATAATACTAACCTCACAAATCTGGATAAAATGAATCTCGTTCTGGCCGCATACAGCCAGAAGTTTGGAGACTATCCATTTAAAAAAGAGAAGCATGGATATTATGACGGTTTGGTTGGTGCCGGTGGTATCGAACATCAAACTTCTTCGTGCATTGCAACCGGTAGCCTTAATAGCGTATCCGTTTTGGCTCACGAATTAATGCATCAATGGTTTGGCGATAACGTAAGCTTTTCTACATGGAACGATTTGTGGCTTGCAGAAGGCTTCGCCCAGTATAGTGAAGCATTGGTGGGCGAATTGGTTCCGTCTTTAGGTATAAACCCTTACACAACAAGAAATGGTATTAAAACTGCAGCACTTGGCCTTTCGGGTGAAAGTGCATGGATACCTGATGCCAACGCTTCAAACTCTGTGGCAATATGGGGAAGCAACTACGGAACTACAATATACAAGCGTGGGGCTATGGTGGCTTCCATGTTGAGAACTATGTGCGGTGATACTAAATATTTCCAGGCTTTAACTAACTATCAAACAAACCGTGCATTAAAATCGGCCACTACAGATACGCTTAAAAACTATTTTAATGCTATTCTTGGAACTGATATTTCTGAATTTTTCATTGACTATGTTGGCGGTTCGGGAAGTGCGGCGACAGCCGTAGGTGGTGTAGGAAATCCTGTCAATTCAATCAATTGGAATAGTCCCTCATCAAAAAAACTTGCGGTGCAGGTAGCATCTCAGTCTAAAACCTCTGGTTCAAACGTTAGTTATTTTAACGGCCCGGTTGTTCTGCATGTTAAAGGCTCAATTGCAGTCCAGGATACAACTATTGTATTCTTCGACTGGGGCGGCGGCAATCTTTCGTATGCCGGTAATGGATTAAGTGCACCCGTGCCCGGTAATTTATTAACGTATGATTTGTCGTTTACGCCCCTGACTGTTGCCTATGATGATAGCGCAAGAACATTATCTACAGGCAGCACTTCCAAGTTAAGTACGCTTGCTTTAAGGGTTGTAAATTTTACCGCTGCAAAATCAACTAATGGTAATGAAATAAAATTGAGCATCATAAAAGACCAAGCTATTACTAAGGTTATGCTTTTAAGAAGTTTTAATGGCGTTGATTTTACAGAAATAGGCAAAATGACTACAGCAGGAAATCTCAGTCAATTTGATAATTACCAGTTCATTGACGCAAATTCATATTCGGGTATTACGTTTTATAAAGCAGAAATAATTTCTGCCAATGACAGAGAATTTACAAAAGTTGTAAAAATACAATCTGCTAAGAATGTATTTATCTCAATAACTCCAAATCCTGCGGGTAAAGTTGTGAATTTGTCTTTTAGTAACCCGGCCCGGGAAAGCACTACGGTTCATGTAATAACATCTGGGGGTATTTTGATAAGCCGGATGGATACAGACAATGACTACTTGCATTTTAATTCAGACAATATGCCCAATGGTGTGTACGAAATTCAAATAATACGGAACAATGAAATAGTAGATTCAAAAAAACTAATTATCCAACATTAAATTTTAGGGATATAACATTATTAAGGTAAAACAATCCAAATGAAACCATTTTTACTTTTCATCCTGCTGGTATTGACTGGTCTTTTCTGCCAGGAAGTATCCGCCCAAACAGCTACGGTTAGTTTACCGGTAAGTCTTGGTAGAAACAACTGCGGATCAGGGGGCGGAAAAGATTCGCTGTATTACTACAGTTACACCGGTGGAAACCTAAGTAACGCTTCATTTACGGGTTGCGTACCGAAGCTTAAGCCGAGGGCATTTACAATAAACGCTGCCGGTATTTCCTTCAATCCTGCTGATGGAATGTTTTATTATCAGCAAGTAGATTTCTCTACTACTCCATGGAGCACTTATGTGTGGAGATGGAGCCCTTATACATGCCCAACTGTTGCATTAGATACTTTGATCAGGTTTAAGTCCGCAGTTATCGGGATAACTTTTGACGCGAATGGGATAGCATACCAAATGGATTTTGGCACTACGATAAATCCTTCTACGGGATCACTGGACGCCTATTTAAGTACGGTAAATTTTAATACCGGAGCTCTGGGACCGAAAGATACTATGGACCTTACAGGTGGTGCGAAGATATACTCAGCATCTTCGGGAGACATTACCATGTCACCGTCAGGACAAATGTATTTTGCCATTGACAATAAACTTTTTACTCCTGATTACAGCAGCTATGGCGGTCCTACAGGGCACATAAAATGTACTTTCATAGACACCATTATAAAACCCTCCGGTGCCACAGGTCTGGTCGGTCTTGCTTATGCAGATGGTGATTTAATTGCCAGTTATTATAACGGTTGCAGATATTCTAGTCTTGACCCTGTAACAGGAAACACCGGAACTGTAACTTATACTTATCCTTCTTCCAAAGGAATTTATGCTGTTGATATGACGCAGATAAATTCCGGTATTGGTTCCTCTAAGAAATTAATATCAGCAACCCCTACGGGCACACCGAACCAGTATGACGTTATTTACGATGTATATGTAAAAAACTATGGCAATACACCATTGACTAATGTACAGGTTACAGATAAGCTTACGCTAATAAACGGTGCGGCTAATGTTTCAAATGTTACTACCTCACTTACAAGCAATCCTGCCGGCGTTTCATTAAACGCAGGGTACAACGGGAATGGCAATATTAATTTACTGGCAGCGGGGCAAAGTGTCCCCAATTATCCTGTGGCTAATAATAATTTTACCATTCGGATATCATGCAGATTGTCTGGAATACAGGCTGGTGTGGTATATAACAACCAGGCTATAGCAACAGCGAATGGCTTCAATAGCGTGGCTTTACGAGATTCTTCGACTAATGGCCCGACACCCGACCTAAATCAAAATGATAAACCCGATGATCTTGGAGAGAGCCAACCCACGCCACTACTTATTTCGTTGGCTGCCACAACACCACCCTGTACTGCTCTCGGGAATGTATTATACACTCAAAATTTTGGTAGTGGCACAGGATTAACGAAAACATTAGGTGCCCCAATTGCCGGAACCGGCGTTTCGTTCGCTACATCTGGAACATCTTATAAGGGGGTAACAACTCAACCCCTGCCAAAA
>JBBSBD010000022.1:0-41976 GCA_038251675.1 Chitinophagales bacterium
AAATACCTGTTCCACTTATCACCCGGCTTTATATTTTCCAGGATGTTATCTATCCATGTAATGAAGAACCTGGCATCATCTGCACTGGCCCTGATTGGCTTATTGCCGATAGTGACATATACAGGCGCTGTGTGTGTTTCATGACCCAGTTCATCCATTCGCCGTGCACAAATCCAACTGCTCGTGGTAACATCAATGGTTGTATCAAACACCACTGATTGCCCTGGCCTTGCACTTCCGAAATGAGCGCCTATTATTTTTCCATTGCTTACAATTTCTATTCTGCCAGTTAATGCTTCGGCGGCTGTCCATTTTATTTTCACACTAACCTTCCCTTTATTTTTTTTAGTGATATTATCGCCGGGGCCATATTTCCCATCAACTTTCATTTCTAAAAATTCGTTGTGCCCGTTACGCGATACTACTGTCCTGCCTGCTTTAATGCCTTCTATCCATTTTTGGTAAGTAAGCTTGTCATTTACCTGCACATAGGTTAACAAAGTACCGAGAGGTTCGTCTTCATTGCATGGAAAGTCTGTACCTGCTGCAAGGCCAAGATGAAAGCCACAGTTCAATAATTTATAGTAAGCATCTATTGCTCCTTCACTAAAATAATTACCGTTGTTCGGCGATGTTCTTCCAAAAACATCTTCTGATATAAAATCAATTGTACCTAATGCAGCTTCTACCGGGTAGTCAACAGGTATGCAGCAGTTCAATTCATTTTGAACACTATCATTCAAATATTCAAGGTGCGCAAAGCCGGTTATAGCATTTTGCTTTTTTGCCCATTCAAGAATTTTATAAGGAGACTCATCCCAGATTTGATGGGCATTTTGTAATCCTAATAAAACCAGGTGGCCGCCAAGTGCCTGGTTACTAAAGTTGGAATAAGTAGCATCCCAATGCCATTCCGTATCCCAGTGAATAATGCGTGTTGGCGTTGATTCGGGCGCATCCTGTCCGTTCACCTTGGGCAAATCACGCTTACTATCCTGCACTTCACCGTTGCCCATATCTGCCAGCACTGAAATAACAGCCAGGTCATTTGGTTCCATCATTTTGGCCAGGGTGTTTTCAGGCAAGATGGTTGTTCCTTCACCACAATTCAAATGCACATGAATGTCGCCCGTATACCAATCGTGTGGTTCCGGTTTTTTATTTATTGCTGAAACATTTTTACTTCCGGGAGCCATACTTGTTAAAGTGAAAATACAATCAGCGGGTATAGTTGTTTTAAATACTTTGCCCTTTACTTTTATATCAGCACCCTTGTGCAAATTTTCTGCATTGTTGGTGTAGTACATTTCCAGGTTCTTAATTCCAGGCACATTTTCCAATGACCCATTTATAAAAACCGGGCTATGTTTTTTATTAATACCAACAATACTAACGTCGCCTGATGCTTCATCGTAAAATGTCAACGCCACAATACTATCGCCGGATGCAGTGGTCGATACACGCCACGACCCAGGCAGCACAAATTTGAAAACCTGTTGCAATGCATAAAAATTTTCCCGTGGAGAATACGTTTCTGTTTTGGGATCGTAAGCGAGCATTCCCCAATAGCTAAACGGAGATGGAGCGTGATGTTCATAGTAGCTGTCATATCCTTCCCAAACAAGACCTGCTGTAGCGCCATTATTCAGACACTCGAAAAGATACTCAACACATTTCGCAGCAAATTTGTAATCATATTCACCTAGTTCCCCATTATCACAACCATTGCACCAGTTGTTCCATTCCGTCATCCAGAAATCTTTTTCGGGATAAGCAGAATGTTTCAGAAGAGAATCGATCGGCGCATAATAGCCTCCATAACTATGCAATCCTATGTGTGCAATTTTTGACATCACAGCCGAATCTTTCATCAGTTCGGGTATGTAAGTTTTTATTCCATTATCCATACCGGCAACATCGGGTGCTACATATTTAATATCACCCAATCCAATTGACTGCATACGGTCCATAAACTTTTTCAACAAGCGACTGTATTGTTTTGCATCAACGGTTGGCCCTTCATTTTCTATGTCGGGTTCGTTCATTATGGAGATCAGCCCTATTTGCAAATGTTTCGCCTTTCTCGCGTACGAGAAAAAAGACACGAGCATTTCAATATATTCATCTTCATATTTTTCCTTAACGATCTTGCCGCCCATCCATAAAGGAACCGGGCCCATAAAATCAATCATCAAATTATCAGTAACGCCCTTACTATTCAAATACCCGATCATATCCCACGCCTTCTGAAACTTTGGCGTTTCATATAGTTCATTATAGTATTTCCAGTTAAATGAAGAAGGGTCATTGTTGTCGTTTTTATCTTCCCAGTTATATACGGTCTCTACAACCACCCGCCATATATTGGCATGCATAGAATCAAGCAAAAGATCTATGGCAGGTTTCAACTTGTCGCCATCCCAGGCACGTGTATTGGCATTTACCCCAAAACCATCTACCTGTTGAAATCTTTTTGAACCATCAATTTGCAATGAAATAGTATTTGCCTTATTTGCGGCTTGACCGTATACCGAATTTGTACATTCAACAAATATTGCGGCTATTAAAACGACAGAGCAGAGAAACCTTTTCATGTAGCGGTTTTGTATTTGGTCAAAAGTAATTTAGTATTAGAAGTTTACTTTACCCGATAATGACTAATTATTAGCCTATTTTGTTTTTACTGAAAATATATTTTTCATAATTCATTTCATTAGTCTTATTTTGTATCATCCGTTGACTGTTATTATTTAGAGCCATATCATTTACATTCTGCTTATGAAACCGCATTTCAAACCGATACCTGCAGATGAATCTAACTTGTTTAAAATAGTTATGCAGGAGAATGAAAAGGAATTTGAATACCCATGGCATTTTCATCCCGAATATGAACTCACTTACATTCTCAAAAGTCACGGCACACGATATGTAGGCAACAGCGTAGAAAATTTTTCTGATGATGACCTGGTTCTGATAGGGCCTAACATGCCTCACTGCTGGATCAGCTCACCTGATCTAAACCAACAGGCAAGTGCAATAGTTATTTATTTCAAAGAAGAATTTACTGATAAAACATGGATGGGAAGTTGCGAGTTTGGGTCAATACAGAAACTACTTGATCTTTCTAATAAGGGGATTAAGTTTGATAAGGCTTTGGCATTAAAATTAAAAGACAGGTTTTTCGAACTGCAAACAGTGCCGTCACTCGATAAGTTAATGCTTGTTCTAAAAATCTTGCAGGAATTAGCTGAAACAACCGATCACCATCATTTATTGTGTAAGCAAGGATTTTCTTATGAGCTCAACCACACGCATAATGAGCGGATAAATAAAGTGTACAAGTACATAGAAACGAATTACCATAAAAAAATATCGCTGACAGATATTTCGAAGGAGGTAAACATGAGTGAAGAATATTTTTCACGGTTCTTCAGTAAGACTATGAAAAAATCTTTCTTTGAATTTTTGAATGAATATAAAATTAATAAAGCCTGTAAAATGCTTATAGAAACAGACAGGCAAGTAAGTGAGATCTGTTATGCTTCAGGTTTTGAAAGCATTCCTTTTTTTTACAGGCAGTTTAAAAAATTTAAAGATAGCCAGCCAAAAAACTATAGGATCAAGTACCAAAATATCCTGAATTAAATATACATGAAATGATTCTTGAATATCCTACAGGCAAAAGCAGTGTGTCATTATCCCGCTGTTATAAGAGTTGTATGCGTGAATCATTTTGATGTTATTAACAGGGCCGAAGAGAAGTTGACTTTCACCCGCACTGACCAAAAGCCTTAATTTGTTTTACATTTAATAGATATTATGCCGGAAATAACTTCACTAAAATAATTATGATGAAAGGATTGATGATGCATTACCCGTTAACGGTGCCGTTGATGCTTAATCATGGATATAATGTCTATCCACAAAAAGAAATCATAAGTATTTTACCCGATAAAACGCGTCACGAATACACTTATACAGATTTATATAAGCGAAGCAAGAAGCTGATGCATGCGCTGGTAAACAAACTCGGCGTAAAAAAAGGAGATATCATTGGGACTTTTGCATGGAATCATTTTCAACACCTGGAGTTATATTACGGTATCCCCGGCAGCGGTGCAGTTTGCCATACCATTAATATCAGGCTTTCGGGACCACAAACCGAGTTCATTATAAACAATGCCGAAGACCGTTTTATTTTTATCGATGCCAGCCTTGTTTCCTTAATAGAGCCGATCGCAGCGCTGCTACCAACCGTAGAAGCTTATATAATTTTGAATTCCCCGGAAGGTTTTACGACAAACCTGCAACCTAGCATTGATTACGAAGACCTGGTTGCTGCTGCCCCAGAAGATGCCGATTGGGTCCAGGTAGAAGAGACTGATGCCTGCGCCATGTGCTATACAAGCGGCACTACTGGCTTACCTAAAGGAGTTTTGTATTCCCACCGGTCAACCTATTTACATGCACTGGTGGTTTCGTTACCAAATTACGCGAATATATCATTCAACGACAGGATACTGGTAGGCGTTCCGCAGTTTCATGTTATGGCATGGGGCATTCCATTTGCCTGCATATTAGCAGGCGCTGTAATGATCCTTCCTTCATCGCATCTCCAGCCCGATTCTCTTATGCCTATCATTACCGGTGAGTATGCTAATAAAGCAAACGGCGTACCCACTCTCTGGCTGGGAATTTATGCCGCTCTGAAAAAAAGCCTGCGTGCTTCATTCCCTTTAAAAGAAATAATGGTTGGCGGTGCTGCAGCACCGCCAAGCCTTATAGAGAACTTTGAGAAAGACTTTGGGATAAAGATTGTACATGCATGGGGAATGACGGAAACATCGCCGGTTGGCACAGTAAGCAGACTTCAACCCGGGCATGATTCTCTTCCTGACGTTGAGAAAATAAAACTTAGGGCCATGCAGGGACAGCAGGTTGCCTGTATCGAGATCAGGGCGGTTCTTGAAAACGGCTCCATTGCTCCACGCGATGGAATTACAGCCGGAGAAATCGAGGTCAGGGGAGCATGGGTCATTAATTCCTATTTTAAATCAAACAACCGGGAAAATTTTAGTGCGGATGGCTGGTTTAAAACGGGCGATGTAGGAATGATTAACGCCGAAGGGTACATGCAGATTACAGACAGGTCAAAAGACCTGATAAAAAGCGGCGGCGAATGGATATCGAGCATTGCGCTGGAAGTAGCTATCATGGCCCATCCCAAAGTGAAGGAAGCTTCGGTGATTGCCATTCCCGATGAATTATGGACTGAAAGGCCGTTGGCAGTAATCGTTTTGAACAATCCGAAGGAGATATTATCAATCCAGGAATTGAATAATTTTTTATCCGCGTCGTTCGTCAAATATCAGTTGCCTGACAAATTGGTATTTATAGAAGAGATCCCCAAAACCAGCGTAGGGAAATTTAATAAAAAAGAGTTGCGGCGTTTGTATTCCGAGGGGAAATTGTAAAAGGTTCAAAGACTTCTTCCCTCCCGACAACACATTTATATTCTATCCTGTTTTAATAACAAGGAAGATAACTTTCCGCATTATTGAGACTTTATTATAAGAGCATATATTACTACGTAGTCTGAGCTTTTAGGAAAACAAAACTTTGGCATAAACCTATTACTCCACTTTCCATTCATGGATGCCAGTCGAATTATCAACGGGGAGCTGTACTTCAAGTTTTAAAGCAGTCGTCGTTACGGGGTCAAACTTTACAGAATCATATTTGTCTTTAGCAATCTCGTAAGGCGTTGTGTTTTTCACCGGAACCCATTCGCCTGCATCTGACTTATAATATATTTTCCATGCGGCAGGTATCCGGCAACCGCCCCATGGCCCATCGTCAAACCAATACACTTCACTTGATGAAACCGTATGCGGCTGATCAAAAGTATAAGCAACCCATTTGGTGGTATCTTTCTTTGGCCACCAATGAAAATATGGCGCAGACGCGTCTTTTGAGTCAACAGGATCATATTGATCATTGATTGCCATCAAACTTTTTGACTTAATAGAGGCGGTTATCTTACTTGTATTTGCAACGGTCGGCGCAGGTAATGGCCTTGATGCAGCCTGCGTATAAGGCATCCACACTTCCATTTCGCCAGGGCCACGATTGTCCCATGCATAATAAGGAATAGCCGTTACTGTTTGGTCTGAAGTTAACAGCGCCTCACTGTTAAGCTGGCGTTTTGCAGACTTTCCTTCCATGGTGATCACATTAACGCCATTGAGAAAATTAGCCGCATACCGTACCTGCATTTTTGCAGAAGTATCTACTATGATGTTTTGCACAAGGCTATCTTTATTATCAACGCCCTCAAGGCAATACACAACCGGGCCGTATTGCAGCGCAAATCTTCCCTTATCTGCCTTTACCTTTTCGTTTGCAAAAATATGTTGCGGCTCCATTGGCAGATCAACATTTACTTTATCTCCCTTCTTCCATTCACGGTTTATAACCGCATATCCTTTCTCCATTTTATAGGACAATGAAGCGCCATTAATTTTTATAGTTACCGGAAACTTCTCTTCGTCAGAAGAATAGAGGTTTCCTGAAACAGGCACATCTTTCACCCAACCGGGTATACGTATCCGAAGAGAAAACGATTGTGTTTTGGAAGGATTTATTTGCATGCTGATATTCCCTTTCCACGGATAATTGGTGGTTTGTGTAATATTTACTTTACCGGATGTTAACTCAATATCACTGCTGTTACTCATAAAAAGATTTACATACAAATTGTTTCCATCCTTTGCATACACATAACCCGGAACTGATGGAAGGAAACGCGTCATATTAGTGATACAACAGGCGCAGGAAAACCATTCACTTCTTTGATGCTGGCCTACGGAAGCAAGCGGGTTGGGATAAAAGAAGTTAGTGCCATCGAGCGAAACGCCCGAAAGCAAACCGTTATACAGCGTGCGTTCGAGCACATCTATATATTTTGAATCTCCATGCAGCAGGAACATGCGGTTGTTCCAGTAAACATTCGCAATGGCCGCACAGGTTTCGGCATAGGCGCTCATATTGGGTAACTCATATGCCGCACCAAAAGCTTCGCCATTGCTTGTTGCGCCGATTCCGCCGGTTATATACAATTTTTTATTGGCCACATCTTCCCATATTGCATCAATGGCTTTTAAATAGTCTTTATCGCCGGTAAGCGCAGCCACATCTGCCATACCACTGTACATATAAGCGGCTCTTACTGCATGCCCTTCAGCTTCTGTCTGGTCGATTACTTTTCTATTTGCCTGGTTGTATGCTTCACCGTTAGGCCCGCGTACATCGAGAAAAAATTTAGCCAGGTCCAGGTATTTTTTTTCGCCAGTAATGCGGTACAATTTTACTAAACCAATTTCCACTATTTGATGGCCCGGATAAATTTCTAATTTTCCGTATCCAAAAGTTCTTGTTAAGAGATTAGCATTCTTGAGAGCAATATTCAGTAAAGTCCTCTTTCCGGTTGCATTGTAATGCGCATAGGCAGCTTCATACAAATGGCCTGCATCATATAGTTCATGGCTAAGGTCTTCGTCTTTTAGCCAGCGCTTATCGCCGAGCCAGGGATGAAGTACGGCAGGCTTGATAGTTCTGAATGTATATAAGTAACCATCTTTTTCCTGTGCTTTGCCAATGATGGTTATCAATGAATCAAGAAACCTGGAAAGGCGTGGATTAGGCTCCGCCTGCATTGCGTAAGATGTGCCTTCAATCCATTTATAAACATCTGTGTCATCAAATGGAAATTCTGAGCAAACCTTATTTTCTCTTTCACCGGCTGCAGCAAGAAAGTTATCTATCCTTCCCTGTGTTTTTAATTTGCCTAAAATAAAAGGAATAGTTTCTTCAGCATTTACTTTCATCTTGGGTTTCCAGAAGTCATCATTTACATGCACATGTGTAAAAACAACAGGCTGTATCAGATAATCTTTTGTTTGCGCATTTGCAGAAAGCATAAAAAGAAAAGAAACAGGAACAAATATCTTTTTCATCAGGTATTATTTTTTTTTATTGAATCAATAACTAATCAGTATTTATTAATCCCCTTACATCTCCTTTAACCATTTTTGCACCGTATACAGGCCCGGCACTATTGTGGGGTTTAGGAACAAATTTTATTACTGCCGTGGTTTTATTAGTGGTTGTTTCCTGCGGAATTGCATAGGCAATCTCATAAAATTTACTGCTTTTAAATTTGTTCAGGTCTTCACTCGCAATCTTTGTATCGTTTACAAAGATGTCAAAATTTCTTCCGCGGTTGTCCATTCCCCAATAAGTGCATACGAGCGTATTTTTTTCAGAAGGGTCAATCTTCATTTCAAAAGATATGTAACCGCTGTCTTCTGCCGTTCTCCATTTCCTGTTATGATCATCGCCGGTAAACGTTTTTGCTGCAACCAGGTTATGGTCTCTTTCCGGTTGCATTTCACCAATACGCAGTACATCTACTGTGTGTAGTTCCAACTCCTTTTTTCGTTGCTTCTCTTCTTCATATATTTTCTTTTGTTTAACCCATTGGGCCGGGGTAAACACATCCCAATAAACTGTGTAGTGCTGATCTGCTGTTCGGTTGAAAGGAATAAGTTTTATTTTATCGATGGTAACATTGCTGGTGGTGTGAAAGATCAACGGGCTTTGCCTGTCTTCCTGAATCCATTTGTTTGCATCATTATCGCTGGTAACAAATACCGGTATATCGGAAGGCTCCGGCTCCTTATCACCTAACAAGCCTGCTAATAAAACCGGCCCGTAAAATACTGCTCTCCTGCCAGGATTATCTGGCATTGCTTCGGTATAAAAATCGAGTGGCGTTATGAATTCTATTTTATCATTGTTCATCCACTTTCTGTTCAATACTATGTAGCCGTCTTTATCTGCAGAAACGTTTTTCAGCGCCCCGTTTATTTTCACGGTTACGCCCTCTGACCAATGTGGCTTACGAATGCGAATAGCAAATGATTGCGGTGCCGATGTGTTTATGGTAAAGGCTGTTTTATCTGTTGATGGTAATCCCGTTTCCTGCTTTACTGTTACGTCTTTTTCTTTCCAGGTTAGTATGGATGGAATAAAAAGATTGATATACAAGCTTCCGTCTTTACTGCGGTAATAAATATTCTCACCATATTTCACATGGTTTTCCATACCGGTTCCTACGCAGCAGGTAAACGAATTGTATTCGTCATTGTATTCTTTTTTTCCGCCCATTCTTAATGAAACAAAATAAGTAACCATACCGGTTTCATGATTTTGCGAAGCAAGAATATGATTATAAAGCGCCTTCTCATAATAATCCATTAAGGAAGCTGAGGGATTGGTAACAAAAAGCTCGCGGGTGAGCTTAAGCATATTATAAGTATTACAGGTTTCTGTAGTATTGTCTGTAAGTTTATCGTTCAGTTGATCGGGGGCGCTTAAATATTCATAATTACTGTTACCGCCTGTCGCATAAGAATGGTGTTTGGTAACCGTCTGCCAAAAGAAATTGGCGATCGCTGAATCTTTTTTATCTCCCGTAAGTTGGTAGCGACGGGCACTTCCTATTATCTTTGGTATTTGTGTGTTGGAATGTTTGCCTGGCAACACATCTGTTTTTTCTGCAAGAGAATCCAATATGCGCCTGTCATAAAATTTATAAGACAGGTCAAGGTACTTTTTATTACCGGTGATTGCATACGTATTTACAAGGGCATCATTCATACCGCCATATTCTGTCACCAACATCTTTTGTATCAAAGAATCATCAAGATTGGCAATTTCTTTGCCCGTCCAATCTGCGATACCTTTCTCAATTTTTAAAGCCTTGTTGTTATGGCAATATAAATATGCATCGAGTAAGCCACCCATTATTTTATGTACGGTGTACCAGGGTGACCATGCCCCATCAAGATCAAATCCTCTTGAATGAATATTACCTTTCGCAACTTCCATCCACAAACTATCTTCGTTAGGAATGGCGCCTATATACCCGGTCTTTCTCGCCCGCTGACATTCATCCAGTTCATCTACGATATAGTTAACACGCTTGAGAAATTCCTTATCTCCGGCAGATGCATAATGCATGGAAAGTGCAGACAAATAATGACCGAGTGTATGCCCGGCAAGACCTGAAGATTCCCAGCCACCATACTTTTTGCCCTTCGGTTGTAAACCGGAATGTGCCCGAAAATCTGAGAGCAAACGATCAGGCTCTAGTAAAAGAAGATACTTTACATCCTCCTGCATGGCTTGTGTAAACATACCCGGTAACAACTTTACATCACTGAGATCAAAAGCATACGCCTTGATATTCGCTTTTGATTTTACTTGCATCCTACTGTCGTTCCATTCAGGCACATAAGACTGCGCCTTACATTCAGAAACAGTGAACGCCAGGAGAATAACAAATCCCAAAATATAATTCTTGTTCATAATGTAATCAGTCATTTTTCAAAAAAAAGCTACAGTGAAATAAAATTTGAAGGTAAAAAACATTGCGCAAAACTTCACGTACCGCATCCCATGGCATGAGTTTACCAATTTCATACTATTATTTTTTTTAAAAAATTAAGGAAGCTCATAAAATCTCCAATGCGGTAGATAATCTTTATCGATTGGTTCGTTGGCTAAAATATTCCGCAGCATTTCTACAGGCATGCTGTTCTGCTGCAGCACCGCAACGTGATATTGCTTAAGTGTGAATTTGCCACTACTTATCATTTCATTTTCAGCGCCATAAATTGTAAGCCGCCAATCATGTAACCTACCTGGTACAAAGGATTATAACCGCCAACGAATGAACGACGTACCCGGCCTTCTGCATTGGCACGCCCGTAAAAGGATTCATCCCGGCTGATATACCTGCGAAACGTTACATTACTAACTTACAAAAATATTTGACAAAGCTTACGCTGATATCCTTCGGTATATTGAACGAAAACGGCTCAAAGATCTTTCAGCAACTTTATTTCATTGCGGTAGAGAATAATTTTTTTATCATTTTCCAGGTGCTTGAGCAGACGCGATATTACTACTCTTGATGTAGCTAATTCATCGGCTATAAGATAATGCGATGCCTTAATAACGCTTGAACCGGAAAGGCGTTGTTTTTCTTTGAGGTAGTTGATAAGGCGCTCATCTAACTTATGAAACGCAATACTTTCAATAGATTTAAGCATTTCTAAAAATCGTTCATTAAAACTCCGCATGATATAGTTTTTCCAGCTTGGGTATTTACAAAGCCACTCATCCAATTTTAAATGAGGTATAGCAATTAATTCAACATCGTCTTCTGCAATGGCCTTCACTTCACTTTTTTTAGCCTCCATACAGCAGCTATAGGCCATGGAACAACTTTCATTGCTTGATAAATAATATAGTAAAATCTCTTTGCCATCTTCATCCATGCGAAATACTTTAATCGTTCCCCCTATTATCAAGGGCATCATCCGGATGTATTTCCCATAATCCATAATAATATCGCCTTCTTTATAATATTTTATTTCACCAAACTGGTGCATCTCTTTTACCAGGGCAGGTTCAAAAATTGAATCAAATGCTGTTTTATAATTCATTGGATCACTTTGAGATGATGGTTCAAAAAAATCGCATTAAGGTTTCGGATCTGTTACGTTTACCTCTCACCAAAAGATTTACTTCGCGTTCTTTGAAGTTATTGGCAAAAGTATATCTTATATAGATATCTGGCGATATATATAGGATAGAGGATCGTATTTGCTGTGGGAATAATCTATTACATCCGTAAGAAGATAGTAGCTGTTATTTGATTTTTAGTCTCCCCTTTGCGAATTAGCAGCAAACAAATTAGATAAGAGCCACTATTTGCCTCCTGAATTTTTTAAAAACCAGCTTTGATATAGCTCCAGCCTTCCTGCTGTTTTATTACAATTTCTGCTATTGCCGCTGGTACTGCTTTTATTCCGGGGAATAAATTGTTTGCAGATTTATCGTTAGCCTTCAGCATATTTTCACAGGCAACAATTTCAACAGCATTCGATAAAAGATGTTTGATGGTTTCCGTCCACTTTCCCTGGCTATTTAATACAAAGGACAGGCTTTGGCCGTGACAAACAAGTTCAATATCCACATCGTGGTTCAATGCGTTTTGTAAATTATTTATTTGTGATGCGGTACTTTTTATTACCGCATCGTCACCGCTCATTAATTGTATGATCGTTTTATATCTCATTCCCAAAATACTTTTCATAGCATGCTCAATTAGACTTCAATGATGTTATAGATAGTCAATATCAGCAATTTCAATACCATGGCAATATAGGATGGTTTGGCAAAGCAATTCTATAATTAGTCTTTTAAACCATTATTGCTTTTAACCCCGGCAGCATCTAATATTTTTTCCAGTGGGCAAAACTTTGTAAAAGATGATTGTAATAAATTAACTCCTACAAATACACCCAGCCATAGCCAATTCATACTTACAAACCAGGCAAGTACAACACTTACTAAAACAATGGTGCCGGCAACAGCCCGAACAATTCTTTCTCTCATGACTATTAATTTTTTTTTAGTAATTCGCTTTTTCAACAGGAACAATAAACGACCTCACCGGGAATCCTGTTTCATTCGCCTCATTATATTTGGTTATTAACTCCATACCATGCTCGGCATTTTCATCGCCGGTAAAACTGAATATCATCAGGGAATCAAATTTCTCATCACCAGTGGCAAACCATTCTTCCATAAGATTTACATGATGGTTGTCTTTGACTCCTACCACATCCGTTATACTGAATACAGATATTTCTGCCTTCTTAAATATTTTGATTACTTCATCCTGGTAATCTTTCAAACAGGTTACGATAAATAATTTCATGTTGTAATTTTTACTTTTTTTCGGGATATTTTTTACGCATCATTTTATAATATAACAATGGCACAACCAGCAGGGTGAGGAATGTCGATGTAATCGTTCCGCCCATTAGGGAAATCGCCAGCCCCTGGAATATAGGATCAAACAATATTATTATTGCTCCTAATGCCACGGCGCCAGCAGTTAATAAAATCGGCGTTGTACGTACTGCTCCTGCTTCTATGATAGCCTGCTTTAATGGAATGTTTTCTTTTAAACGGATATTAATAAAGTCAATCAGGAGCACCGAGTTTCGGACCATCACACCCGCTAATGCAATAAAACCTATCATAGAAGTTGCGGTGAAATAAGCACCCAGCATCCAATGGCCTAGCACAATACCTATTAACGATAATGGTATAGCCGCAAGCATCACTAACGGAACTGTGAAATTTTGAAACCAGCCAACAATCAATATGTAGATTAATAAAATTACCACCGCAAACGCAATTCCTAAATCCCGGAACACTTCAAAAGTAATCTGCCATTCTCCATCCCATTTCAATGTATAATTATCTTCCAGTTCAGGTTGATGAGTATATTCTTCTGTCAATGAATAACCTTTGGGGACGGTTATATTTTTTAGACTGTCCGAAATATTTGCAATAGCATATGAAGGACTTTCCAGTTTACCCGACATATCCGCTAAAACATACACTACTTCTTTTTGGTTTTTACGATAAATGTTTTTCTGTTTTATTTGTCTCGTTACTGTTACCACATCCCTTATAGGAACTGCGTTACCCTGCATTCCAATAATCTTAAGATCCAGCACATCCTCAATGCTCGCTTTATCGGCATCTGTCAATTGCAGTTTGATGGATGTTTGATTATACGATGCCGGCTGGTACACATTGCCCGCCTGCATACCAGATAGAGCTGCATTCACTGTCGCAGCCACTTGTGCAGTTGCTACGCCAAACCGCATTGCTTTTTCCTTATTCACCTCTATATGATACTCAGGCTGATCGGCCTCCACCATCCAGTCTGCGTCCACGACATCTGCAGTTTTGGTGAACAAAGTTTTTACCTGCCTTGCAATTTTTATTTGTTCGTCATAATCAGGTCCATAGATTTCTGCAACCAATGTTGATAATACAGGAGGGCCTGGTGGCACTTCCACAATCTTCACATTGGCATTGTATCGTTGGGCAATTGCCTGTATCGGTTCACGCATTTGTTTGGCAATATCATGGCTCTGTATGCTTCTCTCTCCTTTGTCAACCAGGTTCACTTGGATGTCAGCTACATTATCACCTTTTCTTAAATCATAATGCCTTACCAAACCATTAAAACTAATAGGCGCAGATGTACCAATATATACCTGGTAATTTTCCACCAATGTTTGACCTGAAACATATACCGCGATATCTTTCGCCACTGCCTGTGTTTTTTCCAAAGTGGTTCCTTCCGGCATATCTATTATAACCTGGAATTCATTCTTATTATCGAAAGGCAACATTTTTAACGCTACCGATTTAGTATAGAACAGCATCATAGAACCCAATAGTATTACCACGATACTTAAGATAAATGTCCAGCGTTTCCAACGTGTTTCCAGCAAAGGCCTTATGGAAGCCCGATAGATTTTATAGATACGGCTTTCCTCCAGTAACTCAGGTTTGCTTTCTTTATGGCTACCGCCTTTCTTTTCTTTTTCACGAAGAAAAATATAACCGAGATATGGGGTGAGCGTAAGCGCAACAATCAATGATAACATCATGGCAATGGAAGCGCCAATCGGCATCGGGCTCATATAAGGGCCCATCATGCCCGATACAAATGCCATCGGCAAAACAGCCGCGACTACCGTAAAGGTTGCCAATATTGTTGGGTTGCCTACTTCATTAATGGCATAGATAGCGGCCTGCATAGGTGGCAACTTCTTCATCTTAAAATGCCGGTGCATATTCTCCGCAATAATAATAGAATCATCTACCACGATACCGGTAATAAAAACCAGGGCAAATAGCGTAATACGGTTGAGTGTATAATCCATGAAGTAATAACTGAACAGCGTAAGCGCAAACGTGACCGGCACCGATAAAAATACCACCAACCCACCACGCCAGCCCATAGCCAGCATTACAAATGCAGTAACCACTAAAATAGAAATGAATAGATGAAACAATAGTTCGGACACCTTATCTGATGCTGTTTTTCCATAGTTCCTGCTAACGGTTAATTGTACTTCGTTGGGTAATAATTCCTTTTTTAGATGTTCAACTTTATTAATTATTTGTTCAGATAATTTCATAGCATCCGAACCCTTTTTCTTGGCCACACTTAAGGTGATAGCAGGATAATTTGATTTAAATGCATTTGCTTTTGAAGTATCTGTTTTGCCATATCCAAACAATACATACTGATTCGCGGTTTCAGGGCCGTCTTCTACTTTAGCAATTTGTCTTAGGTAGACAGGTTGCTGCTGGTTAATGCCCACCACAAGGTTGGACACATCATCTGCAGTCGTTAAAAAGTTTCCCGTTTCCACAGAGAAGGAGGTATCGTTCTGCAAAAGGTTACCACTTTGCATCTGCACATTGCTCCCCTGGATTTGTTTGTTGATAGATAAAAAATCTACATGATTTTCTGTCATTTTATTTTTATCCAGCAATACTTTCACTTCCTGGCTTCTGCCACCTAAAATATTTATTTCCGAAACGTCTGTAATCTTTTTTATCTCATTTGTCAGCGTCTGTCCAATCTGTTTCAACTGGTAATCATCATACTTTTCACTCCACAGTGTTAAGCCCAGTACAGGCACATCGTCTATTGCTCTTGTTTTTATTAATGGAAGTGTAACACCCTGTGGCATTTTGTCCATGTTCTTCATCAGTTCACTATAGAGTTTTACCAGGGAACGTTCAACATCTTCACCTACCTTAAACTGGACGATCAACATCGCCTGGCCTTTCATGGAAGTAGAATACACATACTCTACACCCTTTACATTCGAAATCATTTTCTCCAAAGGCGCAGATACTTTAGTTTCAACATCTTTTGGGTCAGCTCCGGGATAGCCGATAAAAATATCCGCCATCGGAACTTTTATCTGTGGTTCTTCTTCGCGTGGTATTAAAAAAGTGCTATAGGCACCGATCAATAAAAAGGCAATCATCAGCAGTATCGTTAATTTTGACTGCAAAAATCCCTTTGCTATATTTCCCGAAAATCCGTTTTTCATTTGTTTGTATTAATTCGTTTGAAATCCTTGCCTGGTTGTATTAAGGCGTTACCCTTACTTGCTACTTTATTTTTATGGGACAACCATTGTATAGTTTCCCATCTGCAGTTACGACAAACTGTTCATTCTTTTCTAAACCCGAAAGCACCTCTACTTCATTGCCATAAGTTTTACCTAATCGCACCCAACGTAGTAATGCCGTATTGTTGCTGCCAATAGTGTACAAACCCGTTAACTGGTCTTTATGCTCAATGCTTGAAACCGGTACCAGCACTGAATTGCTTACTGTCTTAACCAAAATGGGCTCTTTAGTAGGGATGGAAACATTGGCGTACATGCCAGCATATAAACCCGCTTTATCATTATCAGGAATATTTACTTTGATGATATATTGTCCACCCGTATATGCTGATGATTGATTGATTTGACTAACGGTACCCTTAATTGTTTTGTCAATTGATTTAACGGTTACAATTGCTTCTGCTCCCTGGTGAATTTGATTGATTACATTTTCAGGGACTGATGCACTTACCTGGTAACTTCCACTTTGCTCAATAGTTAATATGGGCATTCCCGGATTTGCCATACTGCCGGCATCCACTAATTTTTGGGTTACAATGCCTGAGAAAGGCGCCGTTAAATTTGTATATCCCAGGTTTGCATTCACTTCATTACGCATTTGCCTGGCGCCTTCAAGCCTGGCTTTGGCGGCAATGTATTGTAACGTAACATTGTCTAATTCTTTTGCAGTAGCACTTTGTTGTTTATATAAAACAGTAAACCGGTCATAGTCTTTTTGTGCACTACCTACAGCCGCTTGTGCTTCGGCAATCATTGCATCAACCTGTGCTCTTTTCGCCAATATATCCTGGTTGCTAATGGTTACTAATAGCTGACCTTTATTAACATGATCTCCTGCTTTCACTTTCAGCATAGTAATAAAGCCCATGACCCTTGTGCTGATATTTGCTGTTTGAGATGCTTCAATTTGGCCGCTTATATTCACGCCCTGTTGTTCAACACCCGATGGTGCCGCAACCGTAACTCCTATTGGAGCGTCTGTGTTAGGCAGCATTCCCTCTTTTTCTTTTGAAGAACAGGCAGTCAACGTCAGTAATCCTATACCGGCAAATATTTGTGCAGTTGTTTTTAAATTAATATTAATGCTCATCTTTAAGTAGTTTATTTATTAGTTGAAGCTGTTAGTAATTGTAAATAAGCTATGGTGAGGTTCGTTGTGAACACCGCCTGGGCCAATGCAAATTTTTGTTGGGAGAGCTGGGTTGTGGCCATCAAAACATCTGTAGTATTTACCAGCCCCTGGTTATAGCGATTTTGTAAAATCAACAATGATTCAGTTGCCTGCTCAATCGAACTTTTTTGTTGCCGGATATCGAATTGAGCATCTGCAAGATCACGGTAAGCTTTGTTTAGCTCTAACTGGCTTTGGTCTTTTTGCTGTGCTAATTCTTCCTGTAATTTATTGCGCTCCAATGTTTGCGTAGCAATGCTATTTTTTGTGCGGTTCCCTTTGAAGATATCCCACGAAAGCTGCACTCCTGCTAGATATGCATCGGCTCCAAAACCCAGTATGCGGCTATCATTGAACTGGTAACTGCCAAATGCATTCAGCTTAGGCAACCAACTCATTTTATTTGCCTTAATCATCAAATCAGAAGACTCAATGGCTTTTTCCATCGCCCGAAAATCAGACCTTGAAGAAGATATGTTAGTGCTTGTTTCATTTTCTGATTGCCCCGTATACAAAGCATTATTCACTTTATAAATAATGCCATCCTTTTGCCCCATCAGCAAACTAATATAATCGGATGCATTGCGAATATTACTCTTTGCTTTTGCTATATTGGTCTCAACGGTCGTTACCTGCACCCGCGCATTCAGGACATCTGACTTTTGAATAAGTCCCTGCTGAAAATGGTTATCAGTAAATGTGTAAACTGAGTTTGTTGTTTGAAATGCTTCTTCCAAAACTTTTAAAGCATCATAAGCCAGTTGCAATTGCAGGTAGGCTTTCTTTACTTCAAAAGTTAAATACTCTTTGGTGCGCTGTGTTTTGTACTGGTATAATTCAGTTTGCTTTTCTGCGGCCTTTCTTTTGTATAGCAGATCCATATTTATTAATGGCTGCTTTACTTCCAGCATGGTTGTAAAATCTGAAGCGCCTGAAGGATGATTTAAAAGATCAGGACTGAAATCATATTGAGTGATCGACTTTTGCTGCAACTTAAATCCAAAAGCATTGAGCGGATTATTGGTGCTCATAGCTGTATATGAAAAACCAACCTGCGGCAAATAAATAGCTTCCGTTTGCTTGTAGTTGGATGCGGCAATGCTTTCGTCCAACTTTGCTATTTGGATGGCTTTGTTATTATTTAATGTGGCGGTAATTGCTTCTTCAAGGCTTAATAGTTTTGGACTATCCTGTGCTGAAACACTTATTACAAGCCCACTAAACAAAATTACCCCCGCAACAACTTTTGAAATCAAGTACTTTCTCCTGTTCATCTATTTTTAATTTTCAGCAAAACTAACTTCCTCAAAAGGGTTAAACTGTAACATTTGTAACTTACATCCTTGCTATTTTTATCGTAAAGGTTTGGGGCTTATAAGTTCATGAGATGACTGGTATTTACAGAATTATTTTTTCATAGCCGTGTTGGTTAATCGCAGGCAAATAAGTATTATGGGAATGTTAGGGAATAAAAAAAGTACTGTTTCAGATGCATAACATCAAACAGTACTTTTTCAATAAATATTTTACCCAAATCAATTTTAAAAAACCACGTTAGCACCTGGATTGCCGAAAGCAAATCTGCCTGTTAACAATTAGTATTTATACCAGGACACTTTTATAAAAGACCTGGAATGTATCAATGCTATTTTACAAACTCGTTTACATAATCCCACGTACCACCATTTATCACATTGGTAAATCCGTTCTGCTCCAGGATAGATTTTGCCTGGCTACTGCGGGCTCCGCTGCGGCAAAACACAATAATATTTTTCTTGTTTTCGAATTTTGCTAACTGGGCTGGTACTGTATCCAAAGGGATATTTGCAGAACCTTTTACATGGCCTTCTAAAAATTCTCCCGGGGTCCTTACATCCACAAGGAAAGCTCCCTGCCCAATAACATTTTTTAAATCTGCGGCTTGTCCACCGCCAAATACTGATTGAAGAATACTCATAATTTTATATTTTATATTTTGAATTTTTTAATTACACTTACCAATCCGGCTTTTGACACCACCCCACTCTGTCTCCACAGCGGCTTGCCGTTTTTAAATAATATTAATGTTGGCACTCCCTGCACCTGGTATTCACTGGCAGCCCCGGGGCTTTTATCCACATCTACTTTTAATATCGTAACAGAATCACCAACCTCTTTTTTTACATCTTTAAGAATAGGAGCCATCATTTTACATGGGCCGCACCACTCAGCAGAAAAATCTACCAGTACCGTTTTATCTGATTGTATGATCTCGTTAAAAGTCATTATTAATATTTTTATTTTTTTTCTTTTAAAGCCTGTTTTTTATTTTCTTTCTTAAATATGCCAAACAGTAAGGCGCCCATCAGTGCACCATAAACCGTGCTGTTAAGGGGTTTCGAAGTAATGATACAAGTGCCCGATGAACACCCGATTTGATGCCAGTATAGATAACCTGCAATGGCCCCGACGAATGCGCCAATAATATAGAGCAGGTTGATATTAAACCACTTCTTCATAAGTAATATCTTTTGTGGTTTCAGAAGTTCTTGGATGTGTCGTAGCGCAACCTCCGGCACCGCAGCAACCAATACTAAATACGGGCATCAGGGTAAATACTGCTCCCACAATTCCCAATGTCCAGTCTTTTGCGATTACCGATTGTACTATAATTACGATTCCTAAGGCCAGTCTTAAAAACCGCATAAAATTCCAGTTGCTGAATATTGCCTGTTTCATTTAGTAATTGATTTTATTTCCTTTTGCTGAAAATATTTAATGAACCAATATTTTATTATTTTGATAAAGCAAAAGTAAATTCAAAGACTACGGCATTTGGTAACAAAGGTTACATTAAGTGAATGCCTGCTGTTAATAAGCTTCCCGGGAAATTATTGATTCAAGAAAGGACCCGGTTTCGCAGTTTAGTATTAACATTAAAAAGTTCCGGCATGCAGCCAGAACCATTTGAATAAATATTATTAATTAAAGAATTTCTATAGAAATTTATTCAGCATAGTATAACAGTGATTCATTAGCAGGTAAGCTTATGCAATATCTATACAAACAGCATATGTACTCCTTCACCCGCACTCTCTTTATAAAAATCACCTACAGTAATCACATCGTCAATACCGTCATACAAATCTTCTTTCTTGTAATGAAACATATCCATCGCTAATTTGCAGGCCCATAATTTTACACCGGAAGCAGACAGAATATCCAAAAACTCCAGTATATCCGGCATATCAATTTTTTCCATTTCCTTTTTCATCATGTGAGTTGCCAGGGCTTCCATGCCAGGTAAGCCACCGAGCATTGTGGGCATGTGCATAGCAGGATTACCTACCGTAGCCACATGCAGGTGTTCCAGTTTCTTTTTATGAATGGCTTCTAAACCAAAAAACGTAAAGAACATTTCCGCTTCTATGCCTTCCATTCTTGCACCGTTAGCCAATACAAAAGCAGCATACACATTTTCAAGGGTTCCCTTGGATAAGATGATCATCATCTTTTTTATCGCTTTGTTATTCTCATGCTTGACGGCTACATTACTTTTCTCGAGTATAGCTGTTGCTCCATTTTCTTCATACATAATTGACAAAATTTATTTTTTTAAATACAACTTGCAGGCTTGGGTATACCGGCAATTTTTGTTGCAGTTTTTAACGGCGCCATTGGAAATAATTGGTACAACTCCTTTATATCTACCACACCACTTTTTCCAACACGTCGTATACTTAGCGCTACCTGGTTCTTTTGTTCATTTTGCAGGTACTTTAAAACTACCCAATGTCTTGGTGTTAGAACGATATCAGCTTCAGCAGCTAATGCTTCTCCAACTTTTTCATCCCATTGGTTAAAATCTTTTAAGTATCCTTCTTCATTTACGGTTATTGATTTACCGGCCATTGTCCTTTCCATATTTGTTTTTTTTAATGATGATTTAAATAATTTAATTAGAAACACTCTCTACTTTATCATAATGTTTTCCACTCTCCGACATAGTTGCAGAAATAAAAGGTATATGTGTGCCTTTCAATAAAACATTCCAATAGATCCATCTGAAAGCAAGCTTACCCATGTGATTCATCCTGCTTTCTTTCAGCAAACGCAAAGGGCCAATGCCGGGGAATGGAAAACTTCCTTCAACAGGTTCATGTGTATAGTTAAAATCTATCAGTAATGCTTTGCCGTTTCCTGTTTCAATGAAGCAGTTTGCATGTCCGTCAAACTCTTCTTTTAATGGCTCTCCTTTTATATAAAGAAGTATATTGTCAGTTAATATTTCTGCTTCGAAGTGTGCAACAGAGCCAGCTTTAGACGCAGGTATATTACTGGCATCTCCTATCACAAAAATATTTTCGTATTCCTTTGATTGGAGCGTGGCTTTATTCGTAGGGACATAATTCAAGTCGTCACCCATACCCGACCTTTCAATTAAATCATCCCCTTTATTCGTGGGCACCGTTACCAATAAATCAAACGGAATGCTTCTTCCGCCATAATCCACAATCTCTTTCTTTTCATTGTCTACATGCTCAATTGCAAAATCACTTTCAATGTTTATATTTTTTTCTTCAAGCAGATGATCGAGTGCTTCAGTAGCTTTTGGTTTGGTAAATGCACCGCTCAAAGGTGTTACATAAGTTATGTTAACCTTATCGCGAATTTGCTTGTGTTTAAAAAATGAATCGGCTAAAAAAGCAAACTCCAGCGGAGCTACCGGGCATTTAATAGGCATTTCAGTTATATGCACTACCAATTTGCCGCCTTCCCAATCTCTTAATTTATTTCGCAGCGCGAGGGAGCCTTCGAAGGTGTAAAAATCAAAAACAGATTTTTGCCATTCAGCACCATTCATTCCTTCTATTTCTTCAGGAGCTATTTTAGCACCCGTGGCGATTATTAACACATCGTAGTTTAATTCTTCACCACCATCGAGTTGAATTTTACTATCAGTTGGCAGGATACGATCTATTTTTTTCTTAATTAGCTTAACTTCCTTTGGTATAAATTCCTCCACTGTCTTTATAATATCTTCGGGTGCATACATATCAAAAGGAAGAAAAAGATATCCTGGCTGGTAATAGTGCTCTTTACGTTCATCGATAATACTTATTTGCCAATCAGGCTGTTTTAAATGATGATGCAAATGATTCGCCATAATTGTGCCACCGGTCCCCGCTCCGAGTATAACAAGATTTTTCATTTGTTTGATTTTTGATTAAGCTTTTCGGTGTAAAATTCAGGCCTGATAAATCATTTTATCATGATGTAAATGTGAATAGTTAATGATTTGTATCAGCCGGAAATATGATTGTTCCCCAAACACACCGGCGAAGGGTATTTATGTAATAAATGTTACAACTGCCTCTTTCTATATGATTTAGTTTTGAAAAAACTTTTTTGTTTTGACTTAAACAAATTGTCAGCCAACCAATAAAGATTTTCGTTTATCATTTCAGTTAGTTTCACACTTCTAATGTTCACATTTTATTGCTTACTTAGAAAAGCACAACAGAAAAGATAAACTCAACTATTTATTCAATCGTGTTAAAACGAATTCATAAGTAATATGAAATACATAATTGTAGGTGCAGTAGCAGGCGGCGCAAGTACCGCAGCAAGATTAAGAAGACTGGATGAACACGCCGAAATCATCATTTTTGAAAAGGGAGAATATATTTCGTACGCGAATTGTGGACTACCCTATTACATCGGCGATATTATTAAAGACAGGAATAAACTGTTTGTGCAAACGGCAACTTCTTTTAATAAACGCTTCAATATCGACGTAAGAATTACAACCGAAGTAACTTCAATTGACCCAGTAAAAAAAATAGTAACAGCGGTTAAACAAGTTACCGGTGAGAAGTATGATGAAACTTATGACAAATTAATTTTATCGCCGGGGGCCGAACCGATACGTCCTCCGTTACCAGGTATTTCCAGCGAAGGCATATTTACTTTGAGAAATGTGAAAGACACCGACTATATAAAAAGTTACGTACAGCAAAAGCATATAAAAAAAGCGGTAGTAGTTGGCGCAGGATTTATCGGGCTGGAAATGGCTGAAAATTTTCATGACCTGGGCCTCGATGTTACTATCATTGAGATGGGCAATCAAATTCTCGCCCCGGTCGATTTTCCGATTGCGGCTATCGTTCAACAACATATAAGAAGCAAAGGAGTCGATCTGCGTTTAAACGTTTCCGTTACAGGCTTTGAGAAAAATAGCGATCAAATAGAAGTTTCATTAAATAATGGTGATTTAGTAACCGCAGATATAGTGATGCTTTCAATAGGTGTGAGGCCAGATACGAGACTGGCTGTTCAGGCAGGGCTTAAAACCGGTACAGCCCGCGGTATTTGGGTAAATGAATATTTACAAACTTCTGATCCCAATATTTATGCCGTTGGCGATGCCATTGAATTTGAGAATCCAATTACCGGGCAATCGATGATCACTTACCTCGCAGGCCCCGCAAACAAACAAGGCCGCATTTGCGCTAATAATGTCGTGTTAGGTAATGTTCAAAAATACAATGGTTCTATTAATACGGCCATCGTAAAAGTTTTTGATATGACCGTGGGTACAGCAGGAACAGCCGCCAAACATTTAAAAGCAGCCGACATCAGCCATATTGTATCGAACACGCAAAATGGTTCGCACGCTGCCTATTATCCAGATTCAAAACAAATGAATATTCAGATTGCATTTTCTCCTGACGACGGTCGGCTATTAAGTGCCCAGGTTGCGGGTTATGACGGTGTTGACAAAAGGCTTGATGTTTTATCTTCTTATATTAAGCAAAACAAAACTATTTATGATTTGATAGAATTTGAGCATGCTTATGCACCACCCTATTCATCTGCCAAGGACCCGGTAAATATGGCTGGCTTTGTTGCCGAAAATATTTTGCTAAACAGGTTGAAGGTCTTTTATTGGAATGAATTTAACAATTTAGGCCCGGCAGATATTTTATTAGATGTGAGAGGAGTGGATGAATACGATGCCGGAAAAATTCCTGGAGCAATCAACATACCGCTCGATGAAATAAGAGGCAGGCTCGGGGAAATCCCAAAAGAAAAAAATATTTATATCTATTGTGAAGCCGGATTAAGAGGATACCTGGCACAACGGATATTAAAACAAAACGGATACCGTCATGTTGCAAACCTATCAGGCGGTTATAACTTATGGAACAATTGTATGGCTGAAAGCCGCAGGGCAACCGCCTTACAAAATTAAGCATACCCCGCCACCCACCAGTTTTTCATCGTAATGCCAAAGCTAGCAAATGTTTTAAATCCCTGGCTGTTTATTTTTTCGAAGGGCATGTGCTCATTCCTACAAGGGAATAAAGCGGGCAAAAACTCACTAAGCTCGTCAATAAAAATATGCTGGCAATCACCATCAATACAATACCAAACGTACCCGAGATAATATTGGTAAAATATAAAACTGCAACTGCTGCTGCAATAACAACCCGGATAATTCTATCCGCCGATCCCATATTCTTTTTCATATAATTTTATTTTTTGAAAGATAATTAAGCATATACAGATTCATGGTAACTTTTATTACAATATCCATGTTGAATTAAAAAATAAGCTATATCCCGGTTTATGCACTTCCCTTTAAAATCCGGTTCCAATAAAACCAAGGCAGTAATTTTGTTTTTAATATCCACATGGACCATCGTGGCTTTGTTTGGTCAATTGGAAATGTCATGGTTGGCTTATTGGTGTAGTCAAACTCAGCCATCATCAACTTTCCATATTTTGTAGGAATCGGACAGGCGCTGTAGCCGGTGTAATTCCCTTCCATTTGTTGATTTGCTAAAAATGCCAACAAATTCTGAACTACTACAGGAGCTTGTTTGCGTATGGCCGCACCCGTTTTACTGCATGGAGCATTGGTACAATCACCTAATGCAAAAACGTTGGTATAGCGGGTATGCTGCATTGTATTCTTATTTATATCCACATAACCGTAAGGGCTTGTCGAATCAGCCAACGGGCTATTCTTAATGAAATCCGGAGCAGATTGTGGCGGTACTGCATGACAGATGTCGAATTTCATTTCTTTACGATCAATAATACCGTCTGTATTTTTTTCTTCATAGTAAACTGTTTTATTGTTGCCATCAATTGCGTTCACGTTCACCGCAAAGTGTGGTTTTATATTATCAGTTTTTACAACTTCGGTAAGGGTATCTGCATATTCCTTTACTGCAAATATGGTTCCTGCGCCTGATAAATAATGCACATCACATTTATCCAGGATGCCCTGTTTGCGCCAGTAGTCACAAGCGAGATACATGATCTTATGAGGTGCTCCCCCGCATTTGACGGGGCTTGAAGGATTCGTAAATACAGCGGTACCTCCTTTAAAATTTTTTATCATTTGCCAGGTGTAGGGAGCTACATCAAATGAATAGTTACAACTCACATTATTTTTTCCCAGGGTTTCTTTCAGACCTTTTATTTTATCCCAGTCTAATTGTATGCCCGGGCACACAACCATGGCATCATATTCATAAGAAGTACCGCTCTTGCAAACGACTTTATCTTCGTCCGGAATAAATTTTTCAACTGCATCCTTTATCCACGTGGCTCCCTTGGGAATAACATCCCGTTCGTTTCGAACTGTTTTGTTAACATCAAAAATACCCGCCCCAACCAGCGTCCAGGCAGGCTGATAATAATGTTTTTCTGATGGATCAATAATATTGATCTGGAGATTTTTGTCTTTGCGCAAAAGCTGTGCGGCAACAGAAAGACCGGCGTTTCCACCACCAACTATGAGAATTTTTTTATTAAGCATACCGTTTAATTTATGCTTAAAGGTATTTCTATACCATTGGTAATTTGGTAACATTTGTTACACCCAACAGCTTCTGTTACTGATTGCATGAAACCACTTCCCATACTTTGCAACAAGCGCCTGTTTCTATCTTTTTGAGGCAGTAGTACCTGCAAAATTTATAACCTTAGTAAAGAAAAGGAAATAGCCTTGATGTATGTCTTATATAATCATCATAGCCCTTAAATTTTTCAGAAAGCATTTTTTCCTCCCTGTTAAGTTTAATGATTAACACCATTGCCAAAGCAAGTGCAAACGCAAAACGTATCCACGTAAAGTGTGCGATTAATAACCCGGAGCAGCCCAGCAAAATTCCAGTGTACATGGGATGGCGGATAAAACGATAGGGGCCATTGGTTACTAAAGTAGCATCATTAGAAGGTTCCGGCAGTATACGTAATTTACTTTTTTGCATAGCGACTATTGCCCAAAATACCAGGAGAATGGAAATGGTAATGAGTGTATCAGACAATGCGGATAAATTATGTAATGGAGTTTCTAACAGTAACAGCAGTATAAATATGAACTGTAGTGCAACTAGTACAACAGATTTTAGGCGACGGCGCATTACATAAATTTCAGTAAAAAAAACAGCCGGAAAATTAATGGTTCCGGCTGATGATGTTCTATACCAATAAATTTAATCTTAATTATCTTGCTCGTCAACCTTTACAGGGCTCAGTAAATTTTCTTCAATCACTTTTTTGAATACATGTTTTGGAAACGCTCCCGGCTGCATCGTTGGTTCGCCAGCCGCATCAATGAAAAGAATGGTAGGTATGCTTTGAATGCCAAACAAAGTTGACAATTCCCGTTCCACATCAGTATTTACTTTATAAATAACCAGCCTGCCGTCATATTCTTTTGAAAGTTCTTCAAGTACCGGAGCCACCATTTTGCATGGGCCGCACCAATCAGCATAAAAATCAATGATGGCTGGTAATGACCCCTGGTATTTCCAGTCCTTTTCAGTTTCGTAGTTAAATACTTTTTCTTTAAATCCTTGCGTGGTGAGTTGTATCGTTGCCATAATGAAGTTTTATTTTCTGTAAAGGTAAAACCGGCACCCGGGCTTATTGGTAACTTTTGTTACTAATCTATTTAAGTAATGTTTTATAGAGCGATTACATCTTAATACCAATAAACCTAATATGCTAAGCTCTGCAATGATATTTACCTTTTTTTAATTGTATTGAATCGATTGAAGCGGTTTAATTTTTAGTTCTTGAAATCATCGCGCATAAAAAAAGCAATCTTTCGATCGCCTCTTTTTAATCAGCATAAATCATTATCACTATTGTAACGAATGGTTCTTTTTATGCTTTCATCACTTTACTCTGGCACACATAATCTGTCTTAGGTAATGCAGTAGCGCTTATCGCTTTAAAGCCTCCTGCTACTTCAGTAAAATTCCTGTACCCTCTTGCCTGCAAAATGGATGAAGCCACCATGCTGCGGTAACCACTTGCACAATGAATGTAAAAATGTTCTTCGGGGTTTATGTCTTTTATCCATTCGTTGATGGCAGCCAGTGGCCTGTTATAAGCATCTTCAATATGCTCCGCTGAATATTCCGTTTCTTTTCTTATGTCAAGAATTTTGTCTTCTGCTATATCAACTTCATTAGCAAATTGTTCGGCAGTAATCCTATCAACAACGTCAGCCTCTTTGCCTGCTTCAAGCCAGGCTGCAAAACCACCTTCTAAATGCCCTAGTATATTATCAAACCCAACACGGCTTAACCTGGTTACCGTTTCTTCTTCTTTACCTTCGTCGGTAACCAACAGCAATGGTTGTTTTACATCAACGATCATCGCACCAACCCATGGCGCGAAATCGCCCTTCAACCCAATATTTACCGATTGTGGAATGAAGCCTTTATAAAAATAGTCGGCACTTCGCGTGTCCAGAATCAAGGCTTCGGTGTTTTCGGCTGCGGCTTCAAATTCATTAGGCGTCAAACCTTTCATTCCACGGTTTAATACGGATTCAAAACTTTCATAACCCTTTTTATTCATCGCCACATTTAATCCAAAATATCCGGGAGGTGGAAGTAACCCTTCTGTAACAGCTTTAATAAATGCTTCTTTGTTGGGTTGATTTAACGCATAGTTCATTCTCTTTTGATTACCGAGCGAATCAACAGTTTCTTTCATCATGTTTTTACCACAGGCGCTTCCGGCTCCGTGTGCAGGATAAACAATTACATCATCGGCGAGAGGCATTATTTTAGTCATCAAACTTTCGTATAACAAACCAGCTAATTCTTCCTGGGTCATGTGTGCTGCTTTTTGTGCGAGGTCAGGGCGGCCTACATCTCCTAAAAATAAAGTGTCACCACTGAAGATGGCATAGTCTTTACCACTTTCATCTTTTAAAAGATAGGTAGTACTTTCCATAGTATGGCCCGGTGTATGCAATACTTTAAAAGTTACATCTCCCACTTTAAACTCTTCGCCATCTTTTGCAGAAATGCATTCAAATTCACAAGTGGCATTTGGACCATACACAATAGGAGCCCCTGTTTTTTTACTTAAGTCAACATGGCCGCTTACAAAGTCGGCGTGAAAGTGTGTTTCAAAAACATACTTTAATTTAACTCCGTCTTTTTCTAACCTGTTTATATAAGGTGGAGTTTCACGCAGCGGGTCAATAATTGCTGCTTCCCCGTTCGAAGTGATGTAATAAGCCCCCTGTGCTAAACATCCGGTATAAATTTGTTCTACAGTCATAGCAATATTTTTAATTTTTTAGAATGTAAAGATCGGATATAGGTTTTAGGTATTCGGTAACTTTTGTTGCATTCAAAAAGAGCAGGCAGGTTTTTCGTATGATTATGCAAGTGGTTTATTACCCGGTTCCCCTGAGTAGCATTTTGCCTCCTATTTCGTAAAGCAAAAAAAAGAATGAAGATTAAAATTTAATATTTCATTTGTTTAATCAATCACGATCTTTCGATTGCGCCATTCTTTCATTAAGTTCATCCAGCTTTGCTTCTATTTGTATTAGCCGGTCAATTATGAGGATATGTGTATGTACCGCATCGATACCAACCACACTGTCTTTACTGGTTATTTCGTTTTTTATCTGCTGGTAAAGTTCGGGCGGAACGTTGTTTACTTTTGTATCCATAGTATGTTTTTTATTAATAATTATTCTATTAGAATGAAAGAAGCCGTCTTATTAAGCAGCCTCCTTCATGAGATATTTTATAAAGCTCTTTTAGCCAGGTACCAATCCACCATTTCCAAATCACTTTTCTTTCTTTCGGCTAAACCTTCCACCGTTTTAGGTGCAGGTACAATTACTTTATCGCCTGGCTGCCAGTTAAGCGGCATGGCACATTTATTTTCATCAGATGTTTGCAGTGCTAATAAAGCCCTTTTAATTTCATCCATGTTTCTACCTACATTAAGCGGATAATACATAATTAAACGAACCTTTCCTTCGGGATCGATAATAAACACCGCCCTTACAGCAGCCGTTTCACTTTCGCCGGGTTGCAACATACCATATCGCTTAGATACAGCCATACTTATATCCGCCACAATCGGAAATTCAAAAAGTACGCCTGTTTTTTCCTGTACTGCATTTACCCATGCAATGTGAGAGTGTATACTATCAATACTCAATCCCATCAGTTTTGTATTCTGTTTTGCAAAAAAATCTTTTTCCATTGCAAAGCCGCTCATTTCCGTAGTACACACCGGGGTAAAATCTGCAGGATGTGAAAAAAATACCACCCAGCTTCCTTTATTATAATTCGAAAATTTCAGGTTTCCTATTGTAGTTACTGCGTCGAAATCCGGAGCCTTATCGCCAATTCTTGGCATTACATTTATTGTTTCATTTTCCATTATCATTAATTTTTATTGTTACAAATCTCAAATTATTAAAAGCAATTGCCGGTAACATTAGTTACACAGAAGAAGTGATAAGAGAGATTTTTATAAAAGAACAGATGTGGTATTTCCATTATTGACTTAGTCATTATGGAAAAAATATTTCCTTTACTAAAATGTAGATACCCATTATTAATACAAACCAGCCAAAGGCTTTTTTCAATTTATCACCTTCAATCTTTTTTGCTAAAAAGCCGCCAATAAATATTCCTGCCACAGCAATCAAGGTGATAATGGTCAAAAAATTCCAGTCAATTTTAAAATGTCCAATATCGCCGGTAAAGCCAATGAGGGAGTTCAAGGCAATAATTAATAAGGAAGTGCCTACTGCTTTTTTCATCGGCATTTTAAGTACAAGCACCAGTGCGGGTATTAATAGAAAGCCACCGCCTGCTCCTAAAAAACCTGTAGCCAAACCGATCAGAACGCCATATAATAATAGCTTTGTGATACCTGTATCATTTGGGATGGCATCTTCCTTTGTATTTGCCGGCACTTTCTTTTCCCTTATCATAACAATGGATGCCATCAACATTAAGATGGCAAATAAAACCATTATCGCCATGGACTGGGTAATAATATGTGATGGCGGAATATTGATAAGAACTGCTGGAATTTCCGGCATGATTAATTTTCTTGTAATAAAAACGGTGGTAATCGATGCCAGGCCAAACAAGAGCGCGGTTTTTATACTCACAAAACCTTTACGATAGTTGGTAACTGCACCTACCATTGAAGTAGAGCCAACAATAAATAAGGAATAAGATGTTGCCAGAACCGGGTTTACTCTCATTACATACACCAGGATAGGAACCGTTAAAATAGACCCGCCTCCTCCAATTAAACCCAGCGAAATACCTACCAATGCTGCCAGCAAATACCCTAATAATTCCATGATCATTGTTTAAGTGATTGCAAAGGTGTTATAATCATGGGGTAATATTTGTTACAAAAGTTACAATACACGGAGATTAACTATTTTGTATGATGATTATTTACAATACTTATAGCAGCGACTTAATTATTCTCGCCCGGGGAGTTAAGCAGTTAATGAAATGGCAGGAAAATCATTTTTCACACTAAAAAGCCGCCTAAAATCTTTGACTTTTGTTATCTTAATAAGAACAAGTTTTCAACCTTGCCGTTGTTCGGGGAAGTTGGGTCTAACAAATACATATTTCCTGCGACTTTATTTTTTGCAACAGCGTTTAAATACCTATTCTACCACTAATCCACCTATATTACCGCTCAACAGGCCTTAACAAACCACTTGTATTCGTTTTTTTACCGTTTGTGAAAGGAGAAATCCCGCTTGTATCGAATGTATATACAAGATATTACGCCCCTATATATCTTTACGTCATCAAATTAAAAAACGGAGTATTCTCCAAAGACTATGTACAATAAATTTCTGGAAGCGCTATTTACCCTTGTAAGACAAAGGGAAAATCCACCGGAAATCTCCAGCCTGTAAACTTCTTCAAACAGTAAAGATTAAAACGTGATGATTTACCGGTCTGCAACAGGCAATTTGTAAATCGTTTCTCCCACTATTTAACATCATAAGATGAAAAAATTTAAGCTGGTGCTCATCGGTATTGGACTTCTTATATGCACAATATTGGTGGTGGCCACAAATCATAAGGAAAAAATACCAGCGCGTAAAAGCGTCCCGGTGCGGGAAGGCGGGATTGATGTATATGGGTCGCAATTTGAATGGTACCCACCATATCCTTTCGGAATCTAAGTGTAGATCGCTCAGTAAAATTTCAACAGTCGAGTTAGTGACAGGAAAAAAAGTAATGAAAGTTACACAGGCAATGCTATGCCCAAACGAAAATATAAACAACTGTTTTTAACAATTACAAAACAAACAATCATGGCAAGTTTAGGTAAAAAATTTCTTTCTGCTTTTGTGGAAGTAACAGACGAAGAAAAAACTGTTATAGCGCCGGAAGAAAAAATAAATTATTCCACACCGTTAGCATCAGAAAGGCAATTGCCTTCGAATGCTTCTGAAAAGTTCAGGCAGTATTTCGATACGCTGTTTAGCGAGGCAAACCTACCGGGACCAGATTACTATGAGTTTTCAAAAATGACGCAGGCAATGACAGCCATCGCTGATGAAAAATCCAGGTATAGTGCGGCTTTTGCAGGATTGAGCGTGCAGGGTTTAGATAAGAGCAAACTGCTGTGTACAGCGGCTGAGTATCTGAAAATCCTGGATACAGATGCAGTCAACTTTAACACCACCGTTGATGTAGCGCTCAATGAAAAGGTGCAGGCAAAACAACGGGAGATTCAAAGCAAGCAGCAACGGATTGATCAGTTAAGCCGCGAGATGAGTGATCTGCAAAATCAAATACAACTGCTGCAAATTGAAGTGAAAGAAAATGAAGAGAAGATTGAAAGCAACACCGGTGGCTACCAAATATCCTCCGAAAAAATGAAGCAGCAGATACTGGCCGACATTGAAAAAATAAAACAACATATATCGTGAATGGTGAACGAAGAGTAGTGATTGAATTGAAATTTCTGATATGTGAAGTAAATAAACAGAAACGGAACAACAATAATAACAACTAAAAACAAACAAGATGATCAACGCAATTAAACAAACAAAAAAGCCTGGTTGGTTTGCTGAGCCAAAAAATGTAGCAACCACCGTGGTCGGGTTATCCCTTTTTGCCGGACTGGCTTACGGCTTCCTCACTTTCGTGTTGCCCTGGCTGGTAACCGTTACCTGGAACATGGTAAACCTTGTAATAGGTGGTGTGATACTGGGGTTCTTACTCATGATCGTTACCAATAAAAAGTTCTGGCGGGCGCTGAGGTATTTCTCTGAGTTCATTGCCAATTACAGTGTGGGGCTGGCAATTGAGTTAAATCCATTCAACATCCTGCAACTAAAAATTGAGCAGGGGTATAAAGACAGGAACACGCTCTACCAACAGTCTGCAAGGCTAAAAGGCAAACAAAGTGAACTGATGGATAAACTCGGCGATAAAGAAAAAGAGCTGCAGCTAAATGTGCAGAAAGTAAAAATTCTGCAGCAGGAAAAAAATCAATCAAAGCAGGTTGACCTGTATGCAAACAATGTACTGCGTTGCCAGGAATACATCAACAATGTAACGCCTATTGTGGGCGACCTGAACAAGCTGATCAAATTTTCTGATACTGCTTATGAAGAAAGCGGGATCATGCTGGAAGATGCAAAGCTTGACCTGGAAGCGAAGAAGGACCTGTATTACTCAGTAACAACTGGTCTGTCAGCCGTAACCAGTGCTATGAAAGCATTTAAAGGTGACGATGAATTGAACCAGGATGCAGAAAAAGCGCTGGCAATATTAAAGCAACAGATTGGTGAGAAGATCGGCCACATTAAATCGGCCATTGATGTAACCAGCAGGTTCATGGACGATAAGGTACTGGAAGATAAAGCCAAGTCTGCACAGGCTATAGAACTCATCAACCGTTTTGATCTGAATACAGATTTTAACTACACCAACAATGCGTTGCAAAACAACAGCAACAATGGTAAACTGAAAGATGTAAACATTACAGACAGGTACAGGGGACTGTTAGATTAGTGTCACGCAAAGAACCAAGCGGCAAACAACGCAAAGAATCTCAATAGAGTACCAAAAGTACAAGTGAGTGTGACACCCGTCCGAACGGATTTTCATCCTGGCGGGCAACGAAGTTGACCAATGCTTCAACTGCTCGGCCCAAAAAAATTTCATGCATTAAAACAATGGCTGCAAAAAGTGGGCAGGCAGCCGGAGTACAAACTATTGCCCAAACAAAAGCAAACAACAACATTTTAAACAACTAAAAACAAACAAAATGGCAATCAAATTAAAACCAGCCGGAAAATTATTCATTATTGCTGCAGTAGTAACTGCAGGTATATTAAGTGTAAGATGGTATCAAAACCGTCCGAAAGAAGTAAGCCAATCGGTAGAACTGGGCAAGGTAACACTGCCCGATGCACCGGAAGCCTCACTCAGTGACAATGCAGTTTTACTGCCTCTTCCATCTCCTGACAAAGCCGTAAACGGCGGTACACAAATCAACTGGGAACGCATGGCATGGAACAGCCAGTTCTCCGGAATGTATGCTAACGGTGGTGTACGTACGACAAAAAATTCCCTGTTTGACGCAGCACACCTGGATGTAACTTATGTTCGCCAGGATGATTGCAACAGGCAAATGGCAGACCTTGTAAAGTTTGCCAGCGATTATAAAACCAATCCAAACACCGCAGGTGTGTTGATCACTTTTATGGGTGATGGTATGCCGGCCTTTATGACTTCCCTTGCAAAAGAGCTGGAGCCATTAGGGGCAGAGTATCAACCCATCATCATCCCGGTAGCACATGGTAAATCTTTTGGCGAAGACCAGGTGATGGCACCAGCTTCATGGAAAGTGGATCCGAAAAATGCCATCGGCAAATGCGTAGCCGGTGTACTGCGTGACGGGGACGTGAACATCTTGCTGAAATGGGCCGGCGACAACGGCTTAAAAGTAAACCCGGATGAAACCACTTATGACGGCGGTGCCATCAACATCATTGCAGCAAATGATTTCCTGGATGCACCCAACAAGTACATTACAGGATACAGTGAAAAAAGAAAAGTGGTGGAGAATGGCAAAACAACCGGTCGTGATACAACTGTTGGTGTAGATGGTGTAGCCACCTGGACACCCGGCGACGTAAACGTTGCTACTAAAAAAGGTGGACTGGTAACTATTGCTAACACAAAGCAATACGCATCGCAGATGCCTAACCAAACCATCGCCATTAAAAAATGGGCCAACGATCACAGGACCGATATTGAAAACATGATCATCGCTTTGGCAGAGGCCGGCGACCAGGTGCGTTCTTTCAATGAAGCAAAAGCATTTGCCGCTAAAGTGAGTGCTGATGTGTACCAGGAAAAAGATGCCGCTTATTGGTTGAAGTATTACAATGGTGTGGTGGAAAAAGATTTGCAAGGCCAGCAGGTAAGCCTTGGCGGTAGTATGGTATTTAACCTGCAGGATATGGCCAATACTTATGGATTGGGTGATGATAAAGTAGATCGCTACAAGGCTGTGTACAATACATTTGGCAACCTGATGGTTAAAATGTATCCATCATTGATGCCTACATTTTTGCCGTATGAAAAGGCAGTTGACAAAAGCTTTTTGTTAAGCGTAATATCCAATCACCCCGAACTCTTGCAGGGCAAGGCTATGCAGACAACTTATGCCAGCGAGATCACTTCGGCTGTATCATCAAAGAGTTACAGCATTGAGTTTGAAACCGGTTCTGCTAACATCAAAACCGCTTCTTACAAATTGCTGGACGAAATTTTTGAAAGCGCCGTGGTAGCAGAAGGATTGAAGATTGGCGTGTACGGACATACCGATAACAGTGGCTCAGATGCAGTGAACATACCACTTTCAGAAAAGAGAGCGGAAGCTGTGAAGGCCTACCTGTTGAAGAAAGGTTTATCCAATAATCGTGTGGAAGCGAAAGGCTATGGCTCAGCAAAACCGATTGCAGACAACAACACTAACGAAGGTAAAAGTAAAAACCGCCGCGTGGAAATTGTACTGGGTGAGTAAGCTCGTAAGAATGGAGCTGTAAAAGGCCCCCTTCTTTTTTTATCAAGATTATTAAGGCAAAAGCAGTTGCCTCCACAGCCGGCGGGCTGCGTTACCGGAACGGTGCTGCTTTTGCTTCTTTCAAAAAATATGCTTCGCATTTTTTGAATCCCGATTTCATCGGGACCAAACCAAAAGAGGCACCTCATCCGGTAACTGGTGAGAGTAGAAGACTTAGAACAAAAGCAGTATTATAAATCTATAACAATGAAAATGATGATCATTCAAATTTTCTATTGACTACTCACAACAACAAAAAACAACAAGACAATGAAAAATATTCAAATCACCACAAGCTCTCAAATACTTGATACGGGCCACGCCGGGATGAAAAGTATTCCGACAAAACATCAAAGGGCGTCAAGTTCCCGTTTAGGGGCGGGGGGGGGCAGGGGGCCTTTCACTCCATTCGGTAAACTCAGCAAACAAAACACCATCATCATGATCGTGTTGCAGGTGTTCATCACTTTACTGATATGGCATAGCACATCTAACGGTTTGATACCCAAACCCGGCAATGTAGCCAGTGCCTTCGGTAAACTGCTAACGACAAAATTATTGCTGGACAATATGCTTGTAAGTCTCGTTCTTACGCTCCAGGCGATGTTGTATTCTATCGTCATCACCTTGTTCTTCGCATATGCATCCGTGATACCATTTTTTAAAAGCATCGCACAGTTCATTGTAAAATGCAGGTATTTAACCCTCACCGGTTTGATCTTCATTTTTACCCTGCTCACCAAAGACGGTAGTGAATTAAAATTATCGCTGCTCATTTTTGGCATTGTACCCTTCTTTACCACTTCTTTTTTAGCCGTGATATTGAATATCGACAAGCAGGAATATGAACTATGCAAAACGCTTGGCTACAACAATTGGCAAACACTGTATGAGGTGATCATAGTAGGCAAGGCCGACCAGGTGTTTGAAATACTGCGGCAAAACTTTGCCATCTCCTGGCTGATGATCACCATGGTAGAAGGACTGAGTATGAGCGAAGGTGGCATCGGTTCATTGCTTATTAAATACAACAAGTACAACGACCTTACCAATGTGATCGCATTACAGCTCGTGATATTTTTAATTGGGCTCTGCTTCGATTATTTATTGGGCAGCATGCGGCATTGGTTATTTCCTCACAGCAAATTAAAACAGGCTACAACATGACAAAACATATAAAAGACAAAACATTGCTGCAGGCAACCAACGTTAGCCTCCAGTATGATGACAACATAATTTTAAGAGATATCAACTTCTGCATCAAAGACATTATACGCCCGGGTATGCAGCAGGGCCAGGTGATCTCGCTTATTGGAAGAAGCGGTATTGGCAAAACACAATTGTTCAAAATCCTTTCCGGCCTGCAACATCCCACTGACGGCACCGTAACCATTCATGACGACGAAATCGTGAAAGCCGGTGATATGGGCGTTATCTTTCAAAACTATTATTTGTTTGAATGGAGAAGCGTTTACCAGTCACTGTTATTAGCGGCAAAAAAGAACCCGGCATTAAAAGGACAGGAAGCGGATATGATCGGGCACTATGCAAAAGAGTTCCACCTGCAGGAAGAGTTGAAAAAATACCCGCAACAATTATCCGGCGGGCAACGCCAGCGTGCAAGTATTATTCAGCAGTTGCTCAAGGGTTCCGATTTTTTATTACTTGATGAACCCTTCAGTGGCCTGGATGTATGTGTGCTGGATAAGGTAACAGAGCTGCTGTTGCAGGTATCGGTATCAGATGAACTAAAAACACTCATCATTGTATCGCATGATATTGTAACGTCGGTGGCCATTTCCGATACGGTGCTCATTATGGGCAATGAAGCCGGCAAGCCGGGCGCTACCATCAAAAAAGAAATTGACCTGATTGAGCGTGATCTGGCCTGGCAAAAAGATATCAAAAAAGAAAAAGCTTTCATAGACACTGTGGAAGAAATAAAAACTTGTTTGTAGTTGTTGAAAGCAAAGCATTCCCTCTTTTGCGAAAGCAGAAGGGGGTTGCTTTTTTTGGGTTATGTTAGCAGCAGTTTTACCTTGTGGGAAGATCATTGTGTCATCTTAATCCCGATCTAATCGTGTACTAACTTGTCCGGCGGATCATTGAGGAAATCTGCTGGTCCTATAAAAGCCAGTAAAATGCAACGGCACCCGAATTTTCCACCTTCAAAATCACACCAATTGATTTCAAATTGAAGAAAAGGCTGAAACCCAAAAGTTGATCAGGTTGATTCTTTTTAATCACAGAACATTCAATAAGAATAATTATTTTCTCCGCCAAAGATATTTGCTTCGTATTAAAAAAATCCCGTTTACCGGGAAGATGACATTATTCCTACAGTATCAAGTCATTAAAGCCTATTAATTTTAGCCTTTTCTATTAAAAGATAGTTCAAGAGAAAATAAATATCTTCCGGATTTCCCAACTTAGAAAGATCATAACTTAAATTATAAAATCCTCTTTAGCCAAACACAAAAGGGAGTTGAGAAATTAGCGCCAAAAAAAATTAAAACTATAATCTGGAACAAAAAAAGTATGTTTGAACATTAGAACTAATATGAAGTTTCAAATTAACCATAAAAGCAACGTTCCATTACATTACCAGGTGGAAGAATTATTACGCAAAATGATTGCTGCGCCTGAGTTTAAGGAAGGTGCCTTTTTCCCAAAAGAGGTGGAACTCGCCAACAGGCTCGGAGTATCCCGCAATACGATTCGCCAGGCTACAAATAAGCTGCAACATGAAGGGTTAATTGTGCGAAAAAAAGGTGTCGGAACTAAGGCTGCTATAAAGAAGCCACTGGCCACAGGATTGGATCATTGGTACAGCTTTACCCAGGAAATGAAGGAAAAGGGAATTCATGTCATCAACCTCGAACTTAAAGTGGAGTGGGTCTTACCCGACAAAAAAGTAATGGACTTTTTCAATGTGTCAAAAAGCACTAAAGTCTTAAAATTATCTAAATTAAAAGGAACCGCCGGTGACTCAATTGTATATTTTGAAAGTTATTTTCACCCAAGGATTGGGGTAAACGACAAGGATGAATTCAACATACCGCTCTATACGATGTTGGAAAAAAAATATGGGATTGTAGTCGTCCGTTCTTCGGAAAATATAAGCGCCAGGCTGGCAAAAGGTATCGGGAAAAAACTTAAAATATCTGCTTCAGAACCCGTGCTCTTCAGAGAGAGATTTGTATATGACGTTGGTGACAGGCCCATAGAATATAACCTTGGCTACTATCGTTCAGATAAGTTTATTTATTCAATAGATATTAAGAAGGCCTGATTTTTTTAAAAGGAATTGTTATGTTCAAACATGCCAACAATGTAGTACTTGGAATTGATGTGGGTGGGTCTCACATTTCCTCGGCATTAGTGAACTTTAAAGGCGAAGTTTTAGTAGAGACCTTGTGCAAAAACATGGTGAACACACAGGTAAAAAATCCGGTAATTATTATTGATCAATGGGTTCAAACTATGAAAGAAACATTATCTCATTTACATGAGAAAGAGTTGAGAGGTATTGGTGTTGCCATGCCCGGGCCCTTTGATTATGAAAACGGAATTTCGTTGTTGAATGGAGTAGGAAAATATGAAAGCTTGTATGGCATGAGTATAAAAGAGGCTATCAGCAGCAGGTTAAATCTCCCTGCCAACTTTCCTTTGCTATTTAGAAATGATGCAGACTGTTTCGGCTTGGGGGAAGCAATGGCAGGAGAAGGAGTTCCGTATAAGAACATTATTGCTATAACACTCGGAACCGGTTTTGGTGCAGCATTTATCAAAGAAAAAAAATTAGTAAAAGAAGGGAACATTGTTCCTGAAAAGGGTTATTTATATAATGTTCCTTATAAAGAAGGTATAGCTGAAGATTACGTTTCTTCCCGCTGGCTGATGAAGAATTACCTCGGGCTATCAATATCCGCTACGAAAACCAGCGAGGTTAAAGAAATTGCAAATGCCGCAATAATGCATAATGATTCTTTCGCTAAAGAAGTGTTTGAAATTTATGGCAAAAATATTGCTCATTGCCTGGCTCCCTGGATAAAATCATTTAATGCGGAGTGCATTATTCTCGGAGGAAGTATATGTAAATCTTCCGGACTCTTTCTCCCTTCACTAATTGCAGAATTGAGAAGCCATTATGATATAGATGTTCACGTAGCTATTTCTCGCAAAATGGAATTGTCTGCCATTGCAGGCGCGGCTCATTTAATAGAGGCATAAATAAAAATAAGTTTAACCAAATGCGGCAGATAATGTTGCTTGATAAAAAGATAAGATAAGTTCAAAGCCGTACAGCGAAAATTAGCCGTTTCTTTTATTAAAACTGAAGTGTAAAATATGAATGCATTTTAGAAAACCATGGATTCTATATAATGCAATCGTATGAAAAAAGTTTTTACTAAAATAATTCCTAACAATATTTTTTAAATGAATTGTTGCCTTGGACTTTAATCGAATTTTTTATGAAAATATTTTTCAAGTTATATGTTTTGTCGATAGTACTTATTGCAGTGCATTATAAATCGGTTGCACAAGACATTTTCAAATATGTAGATCCCAATATTGGTACGGCACATAGCAGGTGGTTCTTCTATACGCCTGCGGCTATGCCTCATGGTATGGCCAAGTTAGCTCCGTCAACGAATGGACATTATGGAAATCCTTCCGGATGGGAAGCCGTTGGTTATGACGCCCGTCACAATTCAATTGAAGGCTTTGTGCATTTTCATGAATGGCAGGTTGGCGGCGTCTCCGTTATGCCGGCTACAGGGCCGTTAAAAGTTATTCCGGGTGACCTTGAAAAACCAGATGAAGGTTACAGATCGCGGTTCGACAGAAAGAATGAGATTGCGAAGCCAGGCTATTATAAAGTATTGCTCGATGATTACAACATTACCGCAGAATTAACCGCTACTAAAAGAGTGGGGTTTCATAAATATACCTTTCCAAAAAACGACCAGTCAAGGATCATATTTGACATTGGAAATGTACAAGGTGAAAGTGGGCCGGTCACTGATGCATCTGTCAAAATGATTGATGATACGCACTTCGAAGGTTTCGTAACTACCGATCCAAAATATGTTCAGAGATATGATAAAGGTGGTCGGGTTTCCATGTATTTCTGGGGGGAGGTAAGTCGCAAGCCTGTTTCAGTTGGAGCTTTTGATGCATCGGGTATTAAGCAAAATATTAACTCGGCCAATGGCAAAGGCGCCGGCTTGTTTCTTGAATACAACACCACAGACAAGGAGGTAATAGAATTGAAAGTCGGGCTTTCTTATACTTCCATTGAGAATGCAAAGAAAAATTTAATCACCGAAGCCGGAAATCTAACATTTGACCAGGCACGTGAACTTGCCGCAAAAACATGGCAAAGGGAATTGAGTAAACTTAGCGTTGAAGGAAATAATGACGATGATAAAACTAAATTTTATACCGGGCTTTTTCATGCCTTGCTTGGGAGAGGAACCGCCAGTGATGTAAATGGCGACTATCCGCAACAAGATGGCAGCATCGGTCATTTGCCCAAGGGCAAAGATGGTGATTTTAAATATGACTTCTACAATACAGATGCTATATGGGGAGCCTTTTGGAATTTAACGCAGCTATGGGCACTCTCCTACCCGGAACATTATACGAGTTATGTACAAACACAATTGGAGATCTATAAACAAAGAGGATGGTTTGGTGATGGAATTGCAAATAGCAATTTTGTATCAGGCGTAGGAACCAATTTTGTTGGATTAACTATTGCGGCGGCCTACAATATTGGTTTGCGCAACTATGATATTCCTTTAGCTTACGAAGCTGTTAAGAAAAATGAATTGGGATATAATAAAAGACCGGTTGGTTCCGGAAAAACAGACCTTAAAGCTTTCCTCGAAAGAGGATATTCACCTAATCTCGAAGACGATAGAACAGATAGCACAGGATCACAATTTTCGGCTTCACATACCCTCGAATATAGCTTCAGTACTTTCGCGGCAGCGCAAATGGCAAAATCATTAGGACATAAAGAGGACTATAAAAAGCTAATTAAATATTCAAATGGATGGTCGTTGATTTTTGATCCGGCAGAAAAATTAATTCATCCAAGAAATGCTGAGGGAATTTTTATTGACAGATTCGATCCATACCAGCCATGGCGCGGTTTCCAGGAAGCAAACGCTATTCAATATACTTTTTACGTCCCTCAAAATCCGGCAGCTCTTATCAATAAAATTGGCAAAG